>JAJYCH010000224.1 GCA_021778575.1 Planctomycetota bacterium | reverse complement strand
AGCGGGTAGCGGGTAGCTCGTAGCGGGTAGCGGGTGGCGGGTGGCGGGTAGCGGGTAGCTCGTAGCGGGTAGCTCGTAGCGGGTAGCGGGTAGCGGGTAGCGGGTAGCTCGTAGCGGGTAGCTCGTGGGTCGTAGCGGGTAGCTCGTGGCTCGTGGCTCGTGGCTCGTGGTGGAAATAGGATCATCTGAAAGGTGAGATTGTCATGGGTGTTAAGAACTATCGGGATTTGATTGTCTGGCAAAAAGCGATGGACCTGGTGACTCAGGTTTACCAAGCCACCGAACGCTTTCCTCAGAAAGAAGTTTTCGGTCTCACCAATCAGATACGAAAAGCGGCGGTCTCGATTCCGTCGAATATTGCGGAAGGTCAGGGTAGGAACACCGACCGAGATTTTCGCCATTTTCTCTCGATCGCACGCGGGTCGCTTCAAGAGGTGGAAACTCAGCTCGAAATCGCCCGAAGACTTGGTTATCTGCATAAAGAAGAACTGTTCGACATCATCGAGCAATCTTCCGAGGTTGCCCGGTTGATCAACGGCCTCTCCCGAGCACTGGTTGATACCTAAGCCTTACTCGCAGCCTTTCTGTCACCCTGAATCCTGACTTTCTGTCCCCCCGCTACCCGCTACCCGCTACCCGCTATCGCTACCCGCTACCCGCTACCCGCTCGCTCAAGGGAGACGTGCCATGGACATGAAAGCCGAACCCGAGACGACCGGACCCCTCGACCGCGACGAGCAGGTTGGCGAGGCGATCGAGACTTATCTCGAACTGATGGAAGGGGGTTCGCCTCCCGACATCGAGGAATTCGCGCAGCGGTATCCCGAGATTGGCGAGGACTTACTGGCCGCTCTCGAAGGGCTCGCACTCGTTCAGGGGCTGGTGGGCGAGGCCAATGGGCCGGGACATCGGCTTGAAGAAGGGCGGCGGGTCGCCGGTTACCGGATCGTCAAGGAGCTGGGACGTGGCGGGATGGGAATCGTTTACGAGGCGGTCCACGTCGCTCTCGACCGGCCGGTCGCCTTGAAAGTGCTCGGGACCCAGGCGGCTCCTGATTCCTCGGGGCGTCGGCGGTTCCTGAACGAAGCCAAGACTGCGGCGGGCTTGCACCACACGCATATTGTGCCGGTCTGGGACGTCGGTCAGGTCGGCGGCCTCTGCTACTACGCGATGCAGCGGATCGAAGGGAGCGGACTCGACCGGGTTCTCCGGACAATGAGGCGCGACCGCTCGATCGCCGCCGGGTCGACGCTCGGCTCGGGCTCGCGGAAGACCGGGCCATCACCGGCCCCTCGACCCGCTCCCCGGCCGGGACTCGATGGCTCGCTGGCGACCTCGGGACTTGGTGACGAGACGTTGACCTGGGGCGGTCTGGTGGATCTGAGCGGAGGTTCGAGCTGGCGGAGACGCGAGCCGGTCGACCAGGCGCCGACGTTCATCCCGCCTCGGGGCTCGGCCTATTATCGGTGGGTCGCCGACGTCGGGCGACAGGCCGCCGACGCTCTGGCTCACGCCCACCAGCGCGGGGTGATCCACCGCGACATCAAGCCGTCAAACCTGCTGGTCGACGCCCGGGGGATGATCTGGGTGGCCGACTTCGGGCTCGCCCGACGACTGGCCGACCCCAGCCAGACCCAGTTCGACAGCATGCTCGGAACCCCTCGCTACATGAGCCCCGAGCAAGCCATGACCGGCATTCTCGACGGCCGGGCCGACGTCTATAGCCTGGGGGCAACTCTTTATGAGCTGATCACCCTCCGGCCGCCGTTCGATGGCCAGAGCGCCGCCGAGCTGATCGAGCAGATCAAGACCAGAGAGCCGGCTCGACCGAGGAAGTTCGATCCCCGAGTCCCCCTCGACCTCGAAACGATCCTGCTCAAGGCGCTGGCCAAGCGTCCCGACGATCGCTACGCCTCGGCCGACGACCTGGCCGAGGACCTCGCCCGCTACCTGGCTCACGAACCGGTCAAGGCCCGACGGATCGGTCCGATCGGCCGGATGGTCCGGATCGCTCGCCGCCATCCGGCTGTCACCGCCGTCTCGACCGCCGCCGCCGCGATCATCCTGACCATCGCGACCATCGCCTACGTCCAGGTCGCCGACCAGCGCGACCGCGCCGACCTTGCCGCCGACGAGGCACTGAAGGCCAACGCCGATATTGAGAAGGTCAACCAGGAACTCAAGACCGAATCGCAGAAAGTCCGCGAATACGCCCTCACGGGGGTCGAACGACAGGGGGCGGCGCTCCTGCTCTCGAAGGACACCAACCGACGGTCGAGAGGTCTGGGCAACCTCAAGCTCGCCGCCGAGTTCAAGCCCGATCCGGCCTTCACCGTCAAGCTCCGCGACCAGGCCGTGGCGTTTCTCTCGATGCGCGATATCGAGGAACGACCGGCCATCGAGACCCACGACCGACCGCAACACGGGCTGATCTTCGAGGCCGACGGCCAGCAGATCGCCGGACTTTCCGACGATGGCGAGGTGGGAATCTGGAACGTCGCGACCGGCAAGCTCGTCGGGGCCAGCCGTCATTCGATCGCGCAGCCGCGCGGTCGAATGACGAACGGCGGTCGAGGCGGCGGCCGAGGCCGATTCCTCGGCCCGAGAAACGTGGCCGCCGGTAAGCAGTTGGCCATCATCAAGCCCGATGGAACCGGCGTTCACCTCTTCGATCCGGCCTCGCCCGAAGCCGATCCGGTCGATCTTTTTGAGATGAAAAGCTCGCTGATCGGTGGTCTGTACGCCTCGACCGATGGCCGGCGGTTGCTGACGCTCTCCCGCCCGATCCCGTCGAACCTCAATCGCCCGGACCGCCCCGAGCCGCAGGAAGATATCCGGATCACGCTCTGGGACCGCGACCAGCCCGATCTCCTCAGACAGGTCTTGACCCTTCCCCCCGCGAAGGTCGATCAACCTTTCCCGGGCAGCAACCGGCTGATGGTGGCGATCGCCCCCGACGGCTCGAAGATCGCCGCCACCCGGGTCGGCGACGCCGAGATCTTGCTCTGGGATGACGAGGGGCATCCGCTCCCGCCGATCAAGGTCCAGGTCAACACCACGGCGCTGGCGCTGGGGCCGGCGGGGCTCCTGGCCGTGGCCGGGACCGGGGGCGAGGTCACGCTCTGGGATCTCTCGTTCGCCGAACCCAAACGCGTGGCCGGCCTGGGCCTTCATCAAAGCTACGTCGGGATGCTCCGGTTCAGTCCCCAAAGCGGCTCACTTCTCGCCGCCTCGGGAATGGGAGGCATCGAACTCTGGGACCTGAGCAAACCCGCCCTGATCGCCGACTTCCCGACCAAGGACCCGGTCGAAGACCTGGCCTTCTCGGCCGAGGGCCGGACCCTTGCCGCGGCCCAACCGTCGAGCATCGCCGTCTGGTCGGTGATCGAACCGACCGGCCAGCACTCCTTGACCGAGACCGGCAACAGCCCCCGAGCCGTCTCGTTCGGACCGAATAACCTGCTGGCCATCACCGCGTTCGACGCCGGCGGTCCCGCCCCGCTGCGACTCTGGGGAGGACCCGGGCTCTGTCCGCCCACCGTCTATACCTGGAACCAGACCCGACCCAGTTCGGTCGGCTTCGACGCCGACGGTCGGCTGTTCTCGCTCGAATCCGACGCCCTTCGCTGGTACACCCCCCCCTCCCCAAGCCCCGACAAGGTCGTCGAACTGCCCAGCATCCCATTCCTCCGTCCCCCCGGCGTTCGCCCCCCCGACCGTAAGGGAGACAACCCTTCCCAACCGCCCCGAATGCCCCCGTCGGCGATCGCGGCCCGAACCCCCGACGGCCGAACCCTGCTCATTAACCGATCCGTCGGGTTCCAGGTCTGGAGAAGCAACGACCCCTCGACCTTCAAACGCCTTGAACTCACCGACCGGGAGAACCTGGGTCGAGGAAACCTCATCTGCCTCGACCCGGCCGGCCTGACCCTTTACTACGTCAGCCTCAGAGGTGACCAGTGGCGACTGACCGCCCGCCGGATCGATGGTCAGGAAGTCCAGCGACCGCTCTGGACCGTCAGCGTCTCGCAAGCGACCAGCCTGGCCATCAGTCCCGACGGCAAAAATCTCGCCGTCGGCGAACGTGACGGCACCACCCTGGTCGTCGATGCCATTCACGGAATCGTTAAAAATAACCTGATCTACCCAGACGACGAAAACGGCCCCGTCGACTCGCTGGCCTTCACTCCCGATTCTCAGACACTGGCGGTCGGGGGCCGAGAACAGGTCCGGCTCTGGCGGATCGAGGGGACCCCTCGCCCGCTCATCCGGCTTCCCGGTCATCGAGGATCGATCCGCTCGTTGTCATTTGACAACGAAGGAACCAGACTCGCCGGGGCGGACGAGCGGACCATCAAGGTCTGGAACCTCCAATCGCTCCGGGGCGAACTCGCCCGGCTCGGTCTCAACTGGTAATCGTTGACGAGCCACGGGTTGCATAGCATCGATCAAATCAATACTATCAGATGAGAGATATCCGGGCAGATCCCGCGAACTTTATTAGGCCCGCTTATTCCTGTTTAAATTAACGGAAGATTTCGTCTCCCTCACGGGTGGAAAATTCGGGTTTTCGCAAAAAAGTGTTGCATTCCTGGAACCAAGATCCCATCTTGGCAAAGGAACGCGGGCGTTGCGAGAACGCCTGTCCCACCCGACTGATCACGGCGGATCGACTGAGGAAGGAGGCAGGTGTCCGCGACACCGGAATAGCGGTCGCGTGGAGCGAACCGCCCCCGCGTGCTTTTTCGGGAGTTGCTTCCTTGACTCACCCCATTCACCCCTTGCGTTGTCGGCTGGCACGGACGGTTTCTTATCTTTCCCTTCTTCTCCTGATCGCCTGCTTGACGACCGCGACCGTTCAGGCCGATAGCGTGATTCCTCCTCATCCTCCGGTCGTCGATGTCCCACCCCCCCCGCCCGTTCCCGCGACCATCGACCCGTCCGAGGTCCGGCACGCCGTGGCCCGACCGGTTTATGGACAACCCGACACCGAAGTTCAACAAGCCGCCCAGGTTCAGTACACCTACGGCGACCCATACGGCTTCACCGCCTGGCTGAATGGTGTCCGGGCCCAGAACGGCCGGGGACCCGTCGGCTACGACCCTGGCCTGTCGGGCCAGGCAGAGGTCAATAACGGCCAGCAGCACGCCCGAGGAATGGGCCATCATTACATGGGATCGGCCCGCCGCCAGAACTCCGGAATGGGCGCGGCCCAGACCGTCTGGTCGATGTGGATGGCCTCCCCCGCCCACCAGGCCGCCCTGCTCGACCCCAGCATCACGATGATCGGAATCGCCGCCAGCGGCTCGTACTGGACCTTCAACGCCTACTGAGCGTCGTCGCCGACGCATCCCCACGATTGTTGGTGAATCTCCAGGTGCATGACCCGCCCGTCATGGAACCCATACCCCCTTTGCGCGCCCGGCCCAGGCCGGGCCGCGCCATTTCCGCCGATCCCGGCTTCTCCGCTTCGGCGTGTGGATCGTCAACGATGGGGGAGTTGCAGACGAACCCTCGACGCCGTTGAATAGACCTCGACCCCTTTCCCCGGTTCGGATCAATCGCTTGCGTGTACGTTCCGTCATTACTATGATCGAACCGAATTCTTCGACAATCTCACCTGACATCTCGGCGGGTCGATTGACCCTCGATCATTCCTGGTGTGGAGTAAGATCCATGACAAAATTCGGCGATCAGACCTGGATCAACATTATTCAAACCAAAGGTGACTGGTCGTCTCATGTCTTGACTGTTGTTGACAATCGTTTTGTTTACTTCTTCACTCATGGGATCGGCTACGAATCCGAGGCCCTGCGGTTGCTCGGCGAGGTTCAGGCCGGGGCCGACCCGTTCCAGCTCAAAGGGGTCACTCGCCCGGTGATCACCGGGGTCGATGAGATCACCGAGATCAAGGTTCCCGCTCACAATTCGCAGGTAGACCTGTTCGCCGTTCGCGACGGAAAAACCATCCGCATCCCGTTCCCCGTCAACGGTGCGTCCGCCGTCGAAGTGGCCCGCGATCTGATTGGCTCGACGGGAATCAGACTCGTCGAGGACAAAGAGAAGGTCGAGCCCCACCTCGCCGCCGTTCGCCCACTGCTCGTCGCCATCTTACCTGCCGTCCTCTGGTTTCAGGTCTGGTCGGTCGCGAACAAGCTGGCGAACGGGATTCCGCTCAACATCGATAAGATGCCGCCCAAGAGCCAGTCGACGATGCAACTGACAGCCCAGGTCGCCGAGTCACTCGGAATCAACGGCGTGATGGCGGTGGGCGGCGCGCTGGTCCTGGGCTTCGGCGGTTGGATCGCCTACCGGATTATGAAGCCACCCTTGCGAACCGTCTGGAAGAAAAGCGTCTAAACCGTGTAGACAATGGCCAGGAAGACTCGGCAGGTTCGGACAAGAAATTGGGTCAAGGTTCATCCAACAGTTAGACCTTGCTCACCGTTTCAAAGTGGTGATAGGTCCAGGCCACGGCAGGCCAAAAGGGGTCAAGGTCCAATAGACGAGCAGGCCAAAAGGGGTCAAGGTCCAATAGACGAGCAGGCCAAAAGGGGTCAAGGTCCAATAGACGAGCAGGCCAAAAGGGGTCAAGGTCCAATAGACGAGCAGGCCAAAAGGGGTCAAGGTCCAATAGACGAGCAGGCCAAAAGGGGTCAGCAGCCAAGAAAAGGGGTCAAGGTCCAATGGTTGAGTGGACCTTGACCCCTTTTCTGTTCCCGACCTTGGAATCGACGGCGAGCGAAGTCAGGAACGATTCAATCTCCGCCCCGCCCATCTCGCTGGGATGGCGTTTGCCATGAAACAGGATGAAACGCCTGATCCAGCCGACATAAGCCTCTTCGGTCCTGATCGAGTAATGCAAGACCCGAGTCCGGGTCCGGACCTGGTCAAGCAGCCTGGGCAGCCTCTCGGGCGGGGTCGAATCGAGCGAATCAAATTCACACGTTTTTCTTCTTGACTCACCCCGACCGATTTTCGACAATAAACTTGTTGAATGCGAATCCGCCCTGGTGATCAAGTCACAGGTTTCGCTATTAGACAGAATATCTTATCGTGTTAGGCAGAGTCAATTCTGTCTAATGATCGTTAGGCATGCATCAGCCATGTCGTTGACATTCTGATTTGGTGTCTTGCTTCGGCGACGCGAAACTGGCATGATCCAAAGCCCGAGCCAAACTGCTTGGCGGCCGTTTTGCCTAACCTCGCGCTGCAGCGGACCCGGCCGCGTGGGCGTCTTGGTAGTGCGGCTTGCTCTGGTGGGCCGGTCCGCTGAGCTTTGGCGTTAGGCGGCGGAGGCTCCCCTGCATGGAACGAGAGGAGACGCTCGCTCGCCTGGCGAAGCTGCTCGGATGCCTGCCCGGTGTCCAGGTGGCGTGGGCCTCCAACAAGCCGGAAGCGATGAGCAT
>JAJYCH010000223.1 GCA_021778575.1 Planctomycetota bacterium | reverse complement strand
AGTTGGTCAGGTTCACGCTGTCGCGACCGGTCCCGATCCGCGAGGCCGACGGGCAGAGGAACGAGTTGATCACCGCCGAGCAGGCGGTCAGGTTGCCGCCGCTCAGGTCGTTGTATTCGTAGCTGAAGTTGAGCGAGTTCGAGATGGTCGTGCCTTCGATGTAGTTGAGCAACCGGGCCAGAGCGCTGAAGCCGGTGTCGCCGAACTGAACCGCGCCGCTGGTCGTGTTGTCGTACTTGCCTGCCGGCGGAAAGGCTCCGTTACTGCTCTCGTAATTGTGCAACGACAGGCCGAGTTGCTTGAGATTGTTGGTGCACTGGACCCGACGCGCCGCCTCGCGAGCCGCCTGAACGGCCGGTAGCAAGAGAGCGATCAGAACCGCGATGATCGCGATCACCACCAGCAACTCAATCAGCGTGAATCCAGCCCGGATTCGTTCCTTCGCCACTCGCTGCATGACTGACTGCTCCTTGACGGATCAAACACCAACCGCAGAACCCGACTTGTTCCGCCAGCCGGCAAGCAAACCGGACAAACCATCAAGGAAGGAGCGAATCCGGTCTCGGAGCCCAGCCATATCTCGTTTGCTGGACGAGATTTCATCCGAAACCGATCCCCCGTCCTCGATTCAACACGATCAATCTTACTATTCCCGACTGATTTGATCAACTTAATCCTTGTCGGTTTAGGGAAGATTCCGGAGATTGATGCATGAGACCAACGACCGATGGTCGGTTTTTCACGAAATCGATCGATACGGTCAGGATCAATCCGGCGTGTCAGTCCGGGGTTTGCGCGTCAAGGTTTGCCGAGTGCGGCTTCGAGCCCCTTGAGACCCCCTTCGACGAGTTTGCCGTCGGGATTGATGAGCAGGTGGTTCGAGACGTCGGTCCCTTCAAATCCATAACGCTCGTAGGTCTGGAACGTGCTGTCGAGCAGGACGGGGAAGGGAAGATCCCGGCCGCCCCAGACGGCTTTCTTGACCGGGGCCAGCCGTTTTTCCAGGGCTGCGATGTCGGGCAGGGTCTCACTGAAATCGCTGCAGATGGCCACGATTTCAAATCGATCGCGCTGGGCTTTGTGGGCTTCGTAAAAAGCCATCAATTCGGGCAAATCCTTGCTCAGGCAAGGGGCGCAGCCCGGACTCCAGAAATAGAGGAGTACCCATTTTCCTTTGAAGTCGGCCAGCTTGGCGTCCTTCGCTAACCCCTTGGCGTCGGTAAGATTCCAGGGTGGGGGCTCCTTGCCGAAGTTTTGCTTGTAGTTGCCCCAGGTTCCTTTCGACTTCGACTGGTCAACTCGCTCTTGAAGAATGAGCCGGCGATTGAGAACCAGGGTTCCCAGGTCGAGTTCCTTCTGATCGGCGGTGACGGTGATCGTCCGTTCTTCGACGGTCGCCGCATGCGGTTCGTCGGTCGAGGAAGCAATCACATAAGTCCCGGGCGGAACCTGGAATTCGAACCGAGACTGAAAACTGCCGCAGAGGGCCATCCGGCTGAAGTTAAGCGGGTCGTTGTCGTCGTCGGGGAAGTTGAGATAAGTCATGCTCCACTTCAGAGGTTGCCCCTCGCCCTTGAGCCGGTTGGTGCCGAAAACCCGGACGAGCGGTGCCAGTCGGCCTTCGACGGGGATCTCAAGATGCTTGGGGTCGAAGACGATGAGGGCTCCGTGGCGACGTTCTCGATCGTAAACCAGGAGCGTCTTCATCCTTACGGGAGCCGGGATCGAGAACCGGCCCTCGGCGTCGGTCACGGAGTTCCCTCGGCCCCAGGGTTCCATTTTCCCTTCATTGAGCCAGAGCTTGTCCGGCTCCTTGTCGCGAACGGCAACGACCTGCTCCCAGTTCAAGCCGTTCGCTCCCCAATTTGCCGCGACCACGGCCCCGCTCGCCGGCCGTCCGGCTTGATCGAGAATCCGCCCGCTGACCATCTTCGGCTCGTCAGCCCCCGCGAGACCCGCGACCATCAGCCACGACATCAAGAACAGCGCGTATCGGCCAGGCATGAGATGGCTCCTCCGGTTAAACGACGTTTGTCAGACTTGCCTTGAAGTGCATCGGACAAATGTCGTCGTGTAAAGCGGTCCGCCAAAGAAGAAAATGAGGGTGCCCGAAGCAGTCGGCGCACCCCCAAGTCCCAAGTCCTGAGTCCCGAGTCCTCAGCTCGCGACTTTGGCCGATCGGAAATCGCTCGCCAGCTCGGGGTTGGTGGCGTAGGCGTAGGGCATCTCGAAGTAGCCGCTCTGGCCCCAGCCGGGTCCCCAGGAGTTGCGGATCTTGAAGTGTCGGGTGGCGTCGTCGTAGCCGACCATGAGAACTTCGTGGCCGCCGATCGGGCGCTCGAACAGGCCGGGCATGTTCAGGATGCCGGTTTGCGCGACCTTCTCGCTTTCGAGCTCGGGATAGACGATGAAGCCGAAGGCGATCGGATAGCCGCTGGCCAGGCAACTCTTGATCTCAAGCAGGTTGGTGTTGTCGATGGTCATCGGCGAACCGAGCTTGTGGGTCGCGGCCTCGGCCCAGGCGTTCGTCGGAGGGATCTCGGTGAACCGGGTCGGGTCGTAGGGCCAGGTGGTTTCGCGGCAAACTCCCTTGGTCTGGAGGAAGGTCATCCCATCGTCGCCGTTGGCCCCGGAGTCCTCGTTGACCGTTCCTTCGATCTGTCGCTCGCCCCAGTAGATCATCAGTCGCGAGGGAGCGAACGACGGCTTGCCGAGCTTCATCAGCAAGAACTGAAACAGGCCCGCCAGGGCGTTCGCGGTGCAGCTTCCCAGCTCCCCTTGATCATAAACCGCCGGGCATTCCGGGCTGAGGTCGACCGACCGCGGCAGGTTTCCCGCCGTGTGATGAACCGGAGTCGCGTACCGAGGATGCGCCGACGGTCGACCGCTGGGACGCCAGCCATATTTGCGGTTGGCGGAATGGAAAAGCTTGGGGCTCGAAGTCGCGTAGAGGCTATGCAAGTTGTTGGGCATGGAACTTTCGTGTGTGAACAAGTGGAGAAACCAATAGAATCAATTGATACTTCTGCGATTTCCACGGAAAACACGGTGAACCAATTACTGACCACTGATCACTGAGGGTCAAACCTCGATTCCGTCCTCGTTTCGGTTGCGGAAATAGGCTCGGATCGAGTCTCTCAGGAGGGTCGAGCGGGGTTCGCCGTGGTCGACGAGCTGGTGGAGTCCTTGCCAGTCGCGCTTGAGGTCGATGGCGGGATCGAACTGGGAATCGGTGAGGATTTTGCAGCGATCCCAGTACTTGCGGTTGGCCTTGCGGCCATGCCAGTGGTGGAGGACGGTACCGGGGACGTAGCCGAGGTTGCCTCGGAGTTTGCGGGCCTGGGTTTGCCAGTCGAAGACGGCCTTGCGGTAGCCTGGTGAGACTCCCGGATACAGGACGTCGAGCCCTTCGCCGACGATCGATTTGGCCATGATGTAGTCAGCCTCGCCGACGACGGCGACATCGAAGAGACCGCCGAGGGTGTCGATCGTCTCGCGACGGGCGGCCCAGGCGAAGCCAGGGTGGTGCCAGTAGGCGATCCGGGCGTTGACCGGGCCTGCGGGGGCTCCGCCGTAATAGCCCGCTCCTTTCTTGCGGGGAATCCCGTGGATATGGCTGTAGCCGAACGAGCGAAAGCTGTTCAGAAGCATCCCCTCGGGGTCGAGGTCGTGGGCTTCGCCGAACATCTGGACGATCGGGTAGTGCTGGAGCTGCTGGAGGGTCTCCTGGACCCAGTCGGGCCGGACGAAGGTCAGGTCGGCGTCGACCCAGGCGATGTAGCGAGCGTCGCGAGGGAGCCGGGAGATCCCGAGGTTGACCAGGTTCTCCTTGTGCCAGAGTTCATGAGCCGAGCGGACCTGGACATGCCGAGGGTTGTCGGGCTCGGTGACCTCGAACGGCCGGTTGGCGAAGGCCATCTCGACAACCGTCAGCCGCGCTCCGGAATCCTTGACATGGGTCTCGAAGGCCCGGAACAGGTCGTAGCGGCTCCGGTAACGGATCGGGTTGGAGACAACGGCCACGACGTCGAGAACGTCGGGCAGAAGTTTGATCTGTTTCTTGTGATCGGGGCGGCCGCCGCCGGGCGGGACCAGCTCGTTCTGACGATCCTGGACGTTCTGGAAGATCACGCGACACCTGGAGATTGGGCGTGCTCGGGGGCTCCAGGTCCCATCGTTGGTCAAGTGGGTGAAACGGGAAGTTTCCTGACGATCCCGAGGGGCTTCTAGCCCCTTCGTCCCTTATGTTCAGGATGGGAGCGTCAAGGTAAGCAGCATTTCCCGCGAAATTTGCCGATCGCTCGACCTGAAACGCCGGGGTCGAATGGGATAATCTCGTTCCCGCGGAGGAGCGTGGGAACAAGAGAGTCGCGGCGGGCTGGTGCCAAAATCGAATCGACGGGTAGACCCCGTCTGCGGTCAGCCAGCCGTCGCCCGCGATCAAGCGATCGTGTGCCCGGGAGCGGCGCTTGCGGTCGTCGGGCGTTCGAGCCCGAAGATCTCGACGTCCACGCCTCGGGCGTAATGCGCCAGGGGCGGAACGTCAGGCCGCTCGATCCCGGCGGACGCGAGGACCGACTCGTCCATGCTCAAGACCTCGGCGGTCTGGAGCGGGTAGGGGGTGTGATAGACCCGCCCGGTGCAGAGATCACCACGTCGTGACCGGGAGTAGAGCAGGTAACGCTCGGCCAGGAAGTATTCGAGCGTGCCGGGTTGAGCGGGCTCGACCGCCGAGCTGACCTTGGCTTCGATTCGCGTGCGCGCCGATCGGGGGCCGGGGTAAATCCGCTGCGAGGCATAGGCGAGCCGACGGACGCCCGGCGACGACTCCTGGGCGATCAGGCTCATCCTCGCAAAATAATATGGAAGTGAGAACCAGCTACGGCCCAGGGCCGCGCCAACGAGGTTGGCCGCGTCCAGGCTGAAGAACCAGACCCCCGGCTCGCGTCCCTGGTAGTGGACGTAGGTCCGGACATTCGTTTCGAGAAAGTTGGAGAGTCCGCGGACACTCGGCAAGCCGGTGGGTCGGACCCCCCACATCAGAAACGGGACCAGCCCGACGTATGCGCGCCCCTGGTAGAGGTCGAGGGTTAATTCGGGTGGCAGGAGCCGCTGAAGTCTTTCGGCTGGAACTTCCCAGTGCAGAAAAAGCAGTTCTCGCCAGCTCTGGGACATTACCGTCCGACCGCTCGGGCGACTCCGGAGCGCTTCGCGGTCGGCATCATCAATGGTGACGCTCGGCGTCATGAAGGGAAGCCTCGGACGGGGGAGATCCGGCGCGGAACCTCTCGATTATGGCCGGAATCCCACGCTTCGGCCACCGGCCTTGAGCGACTGCCCGATCGAAAAATGTGCTGAGCCCTCTCAGGTCCGAAAACTGGGATCTACCATTGACGGGCGGGGCGTGGCAAGATAAGAGGAGAAGGCTTGCGAGGCTGACCGATCTCCCATCTCGAAGCGGCTTTGCCGGGTTCCGTCCGGGCGTCGCCGCCCGCGTATCGCTTCTGCGAGGCTCGTAATGATTCCGATCGAATGTCCCAAATGCGGGCGAGGGGGCAGCGTCCCGCCCGATCGATTGAACGCCAGGCTCGTCTGCAAGGCCTGTCATACCGTGTTTCACCTGGACAATACCGGGCGGATGGTGCTGGGCGAGCCCGAATCGTTCGACATGAAGACGAACAAGTCGCGCGCTGACGAAGTTTCCAGTCTCGCCGATTTCGACCTGGCTCAGACCTGGAACGATATCCCCGCCGCGATGAAGTACGGGGTTCCCGGCGTTCTCCTGGCCGTGATTCTTTACTTGAACTTCGGCAGCATGATCAGCAGCGGCAAGGCCGAGCACGAGAATCGCGCCGAGGCGATCCTCAAGTCGGTGATCAGCAACAACAAGAGCAAGTTCGTCGCGTTCGCCACGCCCGACTCCGCCGAGTCGGCCGAGTCGCTCTTCGACCTGCTCCACGGCGATGTCGAAAAGGGGCAGTTCGGCAGCGACGCCTTGATCAGCCCGCAGCTATTCAACGGTGCTCCCGAAAAGGACAGCGACCTGACAATGCTCGTCGTGGTTTCCAAGAACGGTGGCACCGAAGGTCCGATGACGGTGACGATTCCGTTGAAGAAAGGAAGCAGTGGCGACTGGCTGCTCGATGCGACTTCTGCCTTGACGGCCGCCCAGTCGGCCGCGACTCCCAAGAAGAAGTAAGGGGGAAGCGCACTCGGTGGCACCGCCATTTTTTTGGCCACGCGAGATCGGCTCGCTGCGCCCAGTCAGGCCGCCCCCTGCTGGGCGGGCGATGGACAGGAGGGCAAACGAAGGGTAAACGTCGTTCCTCGGCCGATCCGGCTTTCGGCCCGGAGCCGTCCGCGGTGTCCCTCGACGATCTCGCGGCAGACCGAGAGTCCCAGTCCGGTACCGCCCAGGCCTGTCTCGTCCGGACCGATTTTCGTGGTGAAGAACGGCTCGAAAATCCGCCGGAGATCGCTCGGAGCGATTCCTCGACCGGTGTCGGCCACACTCACCTCGGCCAGCCGACCCGTGGCGTCCAGACCGACCCGAACCTTGACCGTTCCCCCGTCGGGCATCGCCTGTCGGGCATTGATCACCAGGTTCAAAAGAACCTGCTGAATCTGCGCCGGGTTGACCCGGGCGTGAGGTCGGGCCTCGACCTGGAAGTCGACCTTTACCCGGTGCTTCGAGAGGTCCTTGGCTGTCAGCATCAGGACCTCCTCGGTCAAGCGGGCGATATCAGCCGCAGATCGCCGGTCGGCCCGAGGCCGGGCCAGGCCCAGAACGCCGCCGGTGATGACCGCCGCTCGCTCGGCTCCGTCGAGAATCTTCTCGAACGCCCGTTTGCGGAATTCGGGGTCGGGGTTTCGCAGTCCAAGCTTGGCATAGCTCAAGATCGGCGTCAGCGCGTTGTTTAACTCGTGGCAAACCGAGCCGGCCAGGACGCCCAGGCTACTGACGCGCTGGAGTTCGACCACCTGGCGGCGGAGTGCTTCCCATTCCTCGCGTGTCGGCAGCGGCGAGTCGTTCGATGAGGCAGCCATCGGTCCCCTCGACTTCCTTGTGACCCGGATTAACCCTCCTGCGTCTCACCCCTCGTATCGACCGGTTCCGCCCTCGGGATGAGCCACGCCCATGAACCTTATCAATCTCGCCGATCCGGCGGAAAACCAGGCGAATCAGACCGCTCGCGGCGACTTTGACGGGTCCGTGGTCAGGGCCGATCAGGTAGCGGGTAGCAGGTAGCGGGTAGCAGGTAGCGGGTAGCGGGTAGCGGGTAGCGGGCAGCGGGTAGCGGGTAGCGGGTAGCGGGTAGCGGGTAGCGGGTAGCGGGTAGCAGGTAGCGGGTAGCGGCTGGCCGGAGGCTATTCGCTTGTGGCAGGTACTTCGCTGGCCATTATTGCAATCGGGT
>JAJYCH010000222.1 GCA_021778575.1 Planctomycetota bacterium | reverse complement strand
CAGGCGGCGCCGGCGAACAGGGTTCCGCCTCCCGGCTTGATGTGGCGACGGAGCGCCACCCGGTCTTCCTCGGAGAATTCCACCGCGCCTCGACCGTGGATGTAGATCAGCGGGTAATGGACCAGTCCCGGGTCTCTCGGAAACAGTTCCTTATGGTTGATCACCACGTCGAACTTGAGCTTGTCGCGGAGGGCCGTGGTCAGGTTGGGGATGGCCAGCGGGGCGATGTTCCAGTCGCCGGCGTGTCGGAGCTTGGCGATCCGAAGCGCCCCTGAGCGGGGGTGGTCGTCCTTGAAGTCGGCGATGTCGCGGATGGCCAGCTTGTCGGCGGGAAGCTCGCGGCCGGTGATGTAGTCGATGATGTTTTGCCCGAGCGCCGTGGCCGCCCGGACCTCGGGGTTCCCCGGAACGTTTTCGAGCTGGTTCCAGTAACAGGAGAGGTCGTCGGGCGAGTAAATGACGACGGTCCGGCAACCGTGCTCGATTCCCCAGAGCGGGTGCTTGCTCGGGCTGATCCGGTACTTCGACCGCCAGATGGCGTGGTCGTCGGCCAGGGGGTCGAGGCTGAGTTCGGGTTCGGGAAAGATTTCCTTCATGAGTGCGCGAAACCCCCGGTCGAACTCCTTCTTGCCGCAGCAGGCCTCGGCGACGATGACTCCGCCCTGCTCGACGAACTCGCGGAGCCTGGCGCGCGCGGTCGCCGAGAAGACGGGGAACTCGTGGCCGTTGATGTAGGCGATCGGGGCCTGAAGGAGATCCTCGACGGTCGAGAAGTTCGGGTCGACGACCTGCCAGGTCAGCAGGTGTTTCCAGTCGCGTGAGATCACGCCGACCAGGTTCGTGATGTCGTCGTGGTCGTTGTTCCAGTCGGCCCCTGGGCCGTGGCGGACCTTGTTGACCAGGACAGGCGCTCGCCCCTTGGCCAGAAAAAGCAGGGAGAAACTGGTGGTGATGAACGGGTCGGATTCCGGCCCCTGCCCTCGCCAGTAGCCCTGGAGCGGGTCCTGGTTCCGCACCAGATACGCGGCCCCTTCGCGATACCAGTCACTGTTGCCGAAGAACCGTCGACCACTCAGTCGGCCGACGCGTTCGAGGCCGTAAAGATAATAGAAATTCCACTGGCCGGCGTTGATGTTCTGGCGGACGTCGAAGCGCTGGGCCATCCAGTCGATCCCGCGCTGGAGGCTGATCGAGATGGCTTCCTCGCCACATCCCTCGATCCGGGTCCCGTTGAGCCGCTCGCGTGACTGAATCCGGCGGAGGCCGGTGATGATCAGGCTTGAGATTCCCGCCGAGGTCATGCTGCCGCTGCCGCCGTGGCCGATAACGTAGCCCCAGCTCCCGTCGCCGTTCTGGCATTGCTCCCAGTAGCGCCGGGCCTTCAGCCAGACCTCGGGCCGGACGGCGAAACCGGCCTCGCTGGCGGCGTGGAGGCCGAGCAAGGCGTACTGCGAATTGGAGTTATCGCCACCGCCCCGGAGGTTCTTGTTGCTGTAATTCCAGGACCCATTAAGGACTTGCGCCCCCTCGATCCACTCGGCGTTCCAGGCGATCTCCTTGCGGTAGCGTTCGGGATCGGCGGCAGAGTAGACCATCGTCATCAAGGACCGGGTGTAGGTCTCGTGGCTGGCGTTGATGTTGGCCCGCCCGAGAGCGTCGATGGCCCGGTGCATCGCCTCGGTGTTGGGCGACTCACCGGCGGTCAGCAGGGCGAGGGTCACCAGCGCCGATTCGCCGGGCTCGTTCCCCCAGGTTCCGTCGCCTCGCTGGCTTTTCCAGAAGAACGCGACGCCCCGCTTGATCGCCTGCTCGACCTCTTCGCGAGTCACCCCCGCGCCGGGCGGTGCCCCCTTCACCTCGGCCGACGGCGCGATCGTCAGCGCGAGCCAGGCGGAGGCCAGGGCCGCCAGGCCCCCGATCAGTCGCTGGAACCGGTCGCACATGGCGTCGACGCCTCCACTTCCCTCGGCACAACACCTCGGCACGGTCGATGGATCATTGTCCCCAACCGTAAAGAGGCGGATCGGACGCGTAATTGACCGATCCTCCCTAGCGTAACGGCCCCGAGAAGAAGATGCCATAACCTCGGACATTTGTCAATAGCCTGGGACATTGTTTGGGTCTGCCTGCGGATCACGGGATCTTGCCGGTCGAGGGCTTGGCCGATCGATTTGACTGCGCCGACTTGCCGGCCTTCGCGGCGGGAGGAGTCTCGGGCGGCGGCGAGTTTCCCACGGAATTGTCGAACCCGTCCCCCCCGGAATCCGCAGGCACAACCGTCCGGCCGTAACAACGCTGGAGCACCACGGCTTTGGGATTGACTGAGATCGGGGCTCCGAGAAAGATGGCCGCGCGAGCCAGCCCCTTCGGAATCGCGATCCCGGAGCCCTCATGACGACCCCCCCTCGATCCTGGCGTGACCCGATCCTCCTGGCGATCCTGGCCGGGTCGATCCTGCTGAACGTCCAGCGGATCGACCATCCCGGGCTCCATTATTTCGACGAGTCGTTCCACGCGATCGTCGCCCGGAACTTGCTCAAGCACCCGTTCAAGCCCACCCTGATCGACGCCCCTTACTTGGCTTACGACCCGACCCGCTGGAGCGAGACCCACGTCTGGCTCCACAAGCCGATCTTGCCCCTCTGGACGATCGCGGTCTCGTTCGCGATTCTGGGTGTCAACACGCTGGCCCTCCGGCTTCCCTCCGCGCTCCTGGCGGCGGCGTCGGTCGGTCTTACCTTCCTGATCGGTAAACGGCTGTTCGACCGGCC
Source organism: Planctomycetota bacterium (assembly GCA_021778575.1). Classification (GTDB taxonomy): domain Bacteria; phylum Planctomycetota; class Planctomycetia; order Isosphaerales; family Isosphaeraceae; genus Tundrisphaera. The sequence goes on along the minus strand of JAJYCH010000222.1, from coordinate 4,658 downwards.
GACCGGGCTGGTCGCGTCGAGCCTTCAGGCGCTCTGTCCGGCGATCCTGATGCTCGTCCAGGGTTACCTGTTCAGCGATCATGTTGATATCTCGCTGCTTTTCTGGGTTGAGGTTGGCGTCTACTTCGTGGTCCGGGCGACGCAATCGGGAAGCTGGCCGGTTGTCCTGGCGGCGGGCGTGGCTCAAGGGTTGGCTTATCTGTCCAAGAGCTACCTGGGCCTGCTTCTGACCGGTCTGGCGGTCGTCGCGTGGTTGCTCCCCCGGCTCGGGCTGGTGGGGCTCGATCAATCGAAGTGGAAGCTCCGGCATCTGGCGGGGCTCCTCGTCGCGAGCCTGGTCACCGTCGCCCCGTGGACGATTTACTGCGCCTGGGCGTTTCCGGTCGAGTTTTCTCATGAGCATGGCTACGTGTTCACGCATGTCGGCCAGGGGGTCGAGAACTGGGGAGGACCGTGGGATCGGCTCTACTTTGATCATCTGATCGGCCTCTATCATGGGTTCTACACGCCGGTGCTGGCCGCCGGCCTGGTGATGATCGGTCCGATGGTCGCCGGGCGACGGTTGCCGCTCTGGTTCGTTTACGCCTGGTTGGTCGGCGTCCTGGCTCCGCACACGCTGGCGGCGACCAAGACCCCGTCGGCCACCTTGATCGGCTTGCCTGCCGGATTCCTCTTGCTGGCCCGGCTGATCGTCGACGGCTGGCAAGGCCGGAGCTGGCTCCTGGCGAGCTGGGCGAGCATCATGGTCGTCGTCGCGGTCGTGCCGGTCCGGATCGGCCCGTTCAGCCGGGGGTTTCCCGAACCTCGGATCTTCGGCGGAGTGATGGTTCAGTCGCTCTGGGTCTTCAAGCACCTGGCCCTCGCGCTGGTGGTGGGCGGAATGATCGAGTGGACCCGCCGACGAGTGACCACCAGCCCGTCGAACGCGGATCGCTGGACGCGAGGTCTTCGAGTCCTGGCGCTGTCGGCAACGCTGGTCGTCAGTCTCCGGGTGGGTTGGTCGGCCTGGACGGTGACCCGAAAGTCCGAGGATCGCCCGTTCGTGACCGAGCTTGCCGAGTTCGCCCGCGACCGGTTACCGACAAACGCGGTCCTTCTCTTTGATCGGGGCGGCAAGGGAGATCATCAGACGGCGATGTTCCTGCTCGATCGAACGTGCTACCCCGTGATGGGTCGAAATCTCAACGATCTTGCCGGCCAGATCAACCGGGCCGGTGGAATCCCCTATATCGTGACTGCCGAACAGTCGAAAATCTGGCCGCTCGAATTCGCCGGAACAACAGACCCCCGAGGTCTCTATCGCTGGTCGGAACCGGCCCTGAGACGATCGATCGTCCAGGCTGATGATTCACGGAATTAGAGAATCTTGAAGGCAGACAAGAAAAAGTAAGTCGGAATCAGGGAATTGGCCTGCTCCGCATTTTCTGGTGGGGGCATTCGAAAGGATTGGTTCTCTGGAGTGCGAGAGCTTGCTCTTGCTCTGCTTCGTGGAGCTTGCTCCACGGTCTTCATGGGGAAACCGTTGGCCCAGTCACTCGGGCTCGGAGCAAGCTCCGGTCGCCAGAGCGAGAGCAAGCTCTCGCACTCCAGATAGAGATTCTTCACCGGGTGCCGGGTCTCCGGTCAACCGGAACCCCGGTTCCACGATCACAACTGACGGCCACCAACCGGGGTTCGGGCCACCGAATCCCTTCCACCCCAGGAATTCGCGGGCGGCATATCAAAAACAACGGCTTCACAGCCGGCTAGAAATCGCCGAGTTTCTCACGTATCCTCTTACCCTACTTGGAGAACGACAGGGAGTCTGCCCCCGCCGACATCGAGGTCCATACCATGCCACATCATTGGCCCGAGGATACGGATTTCGCTCTCCTGGAACTCGATGTCATCGACCGGAACTGCCCCGTCTGCGGGCACATGATGTATATCTGTGATCATCGACATCGTCACTTCTTCACTCTCGACGGCCCTGTCCATCTCGTCTCCAAGCTCAATCACTGTCCCGACCCGTGCTGCCCAGGGCATTCCAAGACCAAGAGCCCCGAGATCGAACCGACCATCGCTTTGCCAGGTTGGGGCATCGCCTGGGACGTCTTTTGTTGGATCGGTCATCGGCGATTTTCGCGGCACGCGTCGATCCCCCAGATCCGGGCCGATTTGCACGACACCTTCGCCATCGACCTCGCGGTGACCGGAATCGCCAACTACATCGACCGCTACCAGGCGATGCTCGCGGCACGTCAGCAAGACCCCGAGACGCTGCGGCGGCTCTATCACCAGACCGATTCGCTCATCCTCTCGATCGACGGCTTGCAACCCGAGAAAGGGCACGAGACGCTCTACGTCGTCCGGGAACTGACCGCCAAACGGGTCTGGTTCGCCGAGGCGTTGCTCTCCGCGACGGCCGACGAAGTCCGACGGCTGATTGCCCAGGCGAAGCGATGGGCCGAGGATCTGGGCAAACCGGTGGCCCTCTGGATCTCGGACAAGCAGGACGCCTTCGTGACCGGGATCGCGGCGGAATTCCCGGCGGTGCCGCACCGCTATTGCGACAACCATTTCCTCCGCGACCTGGCCAAGCCGGTCCTCGAAGCCGACAGTCATGCCAAGGTTCAGATGCGGAAGAAAGTCCGCGGCTTGAGGGGGATCGAGCAGTCCGTCCTGACCCATCGGCGTGACGCGACCCCGGTGGAACCTCCGCCACCGCCGGAGCCAGAATCGGCCGTGACCGAGACCCTCCTCAGTGCGGATCTGTGCCCCGCCGAGGATGATCCGGCGGGCGACGTGGTCCTGGACTACTGTGCGGCGGTTCGAGGAATTCTCAACAATGACCAGGGCGGTCCTCTCGACCCGCCCGGGTTGCGAATGGCCGACGCGTTGGACGAGGTTCGGCAGTCGATCCAACGAAACCTGGATGTGAAAAAAGGGGGTTCGCGGAGAAGCAACTGACTCGATTGGCCGCCTGCATCGACAAGGGACTGGACCTGGTCAAACCCGAACAGGAGACGATCCGGTGCCACGTCGAGACGATCCAGGAGGTGGCCGCGACCCTGGACCCGGCGGCGAAGAAATCGGCCCAGCGTCAGTCCGACTTTGACGCGATCCTCGCTCGCCTTGACGGCGACAGCGACCCGATCCACAGACAGATGGCTGGATTGATGCAGAGCTTCCGCATCGGCCTCTTTGCTGGCGATGACACCTTCGACCAGATCCACGACAATCTCGATCTGGAGCGTTGGTTCCGCTTGCCCAAGGGGCATGAGCGTCGGATTCACGGCCATCGCCACGCGGGAGTGCGGATCGTCCAGGAAGGGCCGACACTGGTGCACGCGTTGGACGCCCATCACACCCACCCCGAACCCTTCGGCGTTGACGATCTGTTGCCATACCGTTCGGCCCGCGCACCTGCGTGCCAATGTCAGGCGATCCACCGGCGCAAGGTGATGCGGAAGGCGAGATCCAAGACGAAACGGCCGAAGTTACTGGCAGACCTCGAGCGACGATATCAAGCGGTTTCTAGCCGCCTGTGAAGGCGTTGATCAAAAAAGGGGACATTGCCCTTTCTCGTTGACTCAACCCGTCCGAACCCTTATCTTGGCTGGCATGCCACGAACCAACCGCGCATCTCTGGGCGACTATTGCTACCACGTCTTGAACCGGGGGAATGCCCGCTCGCGGGTTTTTCAGGAAGACGCGGATTATGACTCGTTCGTCGATTTGATCGCCGAGGCTTGCCAGCGTCGGCCGATGCGGGTTCTGGCCTATTGCTTGCTTCCCGACCACTTCCACCTGGTTCTCTGGCCGTTCAACGATGGCGACCTCAGTACCTGGATGGCCTGGCTGATGACTTCTCAGGTCCGGCGCTATCATCAGTCCCATCAGTCGAGCGGGCATCTCTGGCAAGGACGGTTCAAGGCGTTTCCGATCGAGGCGGATGCTCATCTGCCGATCGTTCTCCGCTATGTCGAACGCAACCCGGTTCGCGCCGGGCTGGTCGAACGGGCCGAGGATTGGGCCTGGTCGAGCTTGCCGTTACTGGGGCGTCGCGGTCGGCCGGACTGGCTCGATCCGGGTCCGGTTCCTCGGGGTCGAGCCTGGGTCCGCAAGGTGAATGGCCGCGAGTCAAGCGCGGCGGAACTCACCGGGCTCCGCCGGAGCGTCGAGCGCGGAACCCCGTTCGGTTCGGCGGAATGGGCGACGACGACGGCCGAAACGATGGGGCTGGAATCGACCATTCGGCCTCGGGGGCGACCGAAGAAGGTGATCGAAGGTTAGAGTAATTCACATTCTTCGATCGTATCTTTTTGGACTGGTACGGCTCTGCCGCGATCGAAGGCCGATCAATCGCGCGCGGCGAGGACGCGCCGGGGCTTGACCGCTTTGAGCGGACCGCCGACCTCGGCGATGGCGACGAGCTTGCCGGCGGAAGTCACCAGCGCGGCTTCCCCTTCGATCGGCTCGGCACCGGCGACATCTCGGGCGGGCAACGCCTTGCCCATCTGGATCGCGTCGACCTGGTGGGGCGAGAGTTCGAGCCGGGGGAGGTCGCCGAGCGCGGCTTCGATCGGCTGGAGGTGGGCGAGAATCGCCTCGATCGTCTGGCCGGTCGGGTCGATCGCGTCGGTCAGCGCGAACCCGCCGATCCGGGTCCGGACCAG
>JAJYCH010000221.1 GCA_021778575.1 Planctomycetota bacterium | reverse complement strand
AGGCGAATGGTTTGTCGACGTAGGTCGGCATTCCTCTTTCAAGGAAAGGCATCGCCCGTTCGAGATGCACGCTGCCATCGACCGCTTCGATAAGCACGGCGTCAACCTTGCCGAAAAGCTCGGTCGGGTTATCCAGGATCGTGACGCCGAACCGCTTCAAAGTCTCGAGGTTCTTGGGAATGACCTCGGGAGAAATCTGCGAACTCCCGGGTACTCCCGCGACGACTCGCGCTCCCTCGACCCATTGGTCCTCACCAATTTCGAGATGATTCAGTCGCTTGGTGAATTCGACGGCATGGCTGGTGTCGAAGTCGACGATACCCAGGCGGATCATGTACGTTCTCCTCGATCTGTTGGCGGGAATTCGCGGTCAGAGCAGAATTGTTAATCGATGAACCGGAAATAAATCGCCAGCAAGTACGCGATAAAACCCATCACCAGAATCATCAGGCATCCGAGCACCAGCTTCAAGAGCCAGTGCATCCTGCTCTTGATTTCGGGCGTCGCACGGATCACCTCTTGATAATATCCGGAGAAAACAACGCTCGATCCCGGAGCGATCATGGGCCAGAGAATCAAGAGATGGATCGCGCCTCCCACCACCAGAATGCCCAAGCCAAGCCACAAATTCGAGACATCAAATCCGATCAGCGGCTCCCAGAATCCGGTCATGGGGGGCGCCATGCACAGAGCGAGGCTTGAGATTGTTCCCGAGCACAGGCTCAGTCCGGTCAGCACGATAACTGTCCAGCGGGCCCAGAATCGCAACTGGATCAAGCCCAAACCAAGAATGATCTGAGCCAGAGTATTGATCGCAAACCCGATCGTTCCTAATCCTAAGAACAGGTCAAGGAGCGAATCGGGCAGTAGTGTCTGGAAATCGTCGCGAGGAAGGAGCCGGAAAGCGAACAAGAGAAATTCACCAGTGCCTAGTAAGCTGAAGAACGCGACCAGAAAACAGAGTTGCCCGATCGACTTGATGCCTGACTCTTGGCGGAGATGGAAGCGACGGATTGACTCAAAGGTCGAATCGGAGGGGATCAGTTGTTCGATCGACTGCTTGGCCATCAGTACCGCCTCATGTCGGGCACGAGATCAACTTTGAAGCGTGGCGAAAATGCGGATGATAAACAAGGAGACCAGAACAATGATGAACACCAGAATCAACTTCACGACAACGCTCGTAGTGGTTTTTATGTGTGGCGTTTTCAAAATGATGAGTTTATACTCGGCCGAGAATACAATCGATGACTTCGGCGTGACCATCAGGTAGAGGATAAATCCAGCGATCAAACTTCCCATGATGAGCACCGGCAATCCTGCGGGAAGGTTCATATAGGTTGCGAAAATACCGACTGCCAGAATGTAAAGCCACGCAAGCGAGTTGAAGACCACGACGGTCCAGCGCGCCCAGGTCAGCAATCGCCGCAATCCGAAGCCGATCAATCCAAAAACGGAGGCGACGGCAAGATAGAAAACGCCGCCACCGATCAGAATTAAACGTAACATCCCGGCGGGAATTTGGGCATTATTGCCCGGATTCGCGGGAGGCCCCACAATCGCCAACACGACCATCGTGATCATACCAAGAACGGCCGGGACCGCGCAGAGATAGGCGAGGATTCCGAGAGTCTTGATCGATGACTCATGGCCTATGTACCGGCGACGTGTTAACTCGGCCTGCCCCTGATCGGTGTCGTCTACCTGCGAGGCGAGATTGCCGATCCGGGCCTTCGGGGCCTCAAAGGGGTTCGACTCATCGAAGGAGACCTCGGACATGACGATGGTCCTTAAACCCGGATGAATGCATCGATTTGAGGTAACGTCGATGACGCGTTCTTCAATGTTGAAGACTTGATTTGCCTGGATAAGATGTCAGGCTCAGAGCAAGTGGCGCGCCTTGATCTGGAGATATTGGTTGATCAAAGGTGCCGTCAAGTCGTTGGGGAAAACGTCGAGCGTCAAGGCACCTTTGAGCCGAAGCCCGGCGAGGACTCGCTCGCGCCAGGTCAGCATCGAAGCCGCGACCGCTCCGCTGAAAAGCTCCGGGCCGTGATCGGGGGCGTTATCGGCCATCTCGAAGAGGTCTTGGTCGCGGAGAAAGACACCAAGCGGAAGATGTCGCCCGACGATGTTACCGAGATGGTCGCCGATCTGACGGGCATTCACGTCGTCGAAGACATCGGTCATCAAGATCACCAATGACCGCTTGCGACATCTCTTTTCGAGCTCGACGAAGGCACGGTCGTGCCGGGGCTCGACCAGTTCCGGAAAAATATCGTGGACCGAATGAACCAGCCGATTGATTCGCGTCGCTCCTCCACCGGGAGGGACGAAGGCCCTGATCCGATCGGAATAGGCCAGCAAGCCGACCTGATCGCCACGTAGTAGGGCCACATGAGCAAGCATCAACATGGCGTTAAAAGCATGGTCGAGCGGCGAAAGTCCACCCCCGGTATCACCACCCATCATTCGCCCGCAATCGATCAAAAACATGATCCGCTGACTCTGGTTGGACTGGTGTGCGCGAACCGTCAGTTTCCGTCGACGAGCGGTGGCTTTCCAGTCAAGATGGCGCGGCTCATCGCCGATCGTGTAATCGCGCAGTCGTTCGAACTCGTTATCGGTGCCGAGCCGACGGGATCGCCGGACGCCGATCGCGCTGAGCTTGCCGCGACGGGCCAGCAGAGTATATCGAGCGATCTGGCGGATATCGGGATAAACTTTGACACGGGTCTCGGCAGCCCAGAACACGGCTCGCTGCCAGAACCCGAGGCGACTTGAGATCAGGGCATCGAGTCGACGAAATTCATAGCTTCCCCGTCGCCTGGGAATCACCTGATAGTTCAGATAGGCGAGCCCTCGTCGCGGAATTCGGGCCATGAACTCGGCCGGTTCGGCGACCATCGTTGTCGGGACGTCGTCGCGAAGTCGCAGGACTCGGCCCGCCCGACCGATGTTGTGAAGCGTTAACTCGACGGTAAACGGCTCTCCCAAGGAACAGACCAGGCTGGTCTTTCGGGTGACCCGAAACTGCTTCGCCCCGATCAAGGTCGCCAGATCGATCAGAGCAACGGCGATGATCAGGCCATCCGCGATCAAGATCGCTGGGCGCAACGTAGGACTGAAGAATAGTCCCAGCGAGAACAAAGCGGGAATCATCACCGCGGTTGCCAGCGCTCGGCCAGGCCAGATCATGAATGGTTGCCTTTTCGATTTTTCAACTCATTGCCCATCAGAGAAATCATCGAAATGATAAGATCTGAATGACTTGTCTCAGCGATCGAAATTCGAACGCTTCGCCGCCGGCCTATGAATCACGGGGACGTCGTTCCGTTCCACCAGAATCGGTTCGGTCATCTTGAATTCGAGTGAGCTTCCCGTCGTGATCTCAGGCCCGAGGCACCTCCACCGATCGGATCAGTTCGCTCAACAGATCGTCGGCACCCTGGCCTTCCACCTCGGCTTCGGGAGTCAGCATGACCCGATGCCGGAGTGCCCAGGGCGCGACTTCCTGGACGTCGTCGGGAACGGCGAAATCGCGGCCTTCGAGAGCGGCGATCGCTCGGGCCCCGCGCAGGATCGCCACACCGGCTCGCGGTGAGGCTCCGAGCGAGAATGTCGGCCATTCGCGCGTTTTCCGGACGATCGAGGAGATGTAATTGAGAACCCGGTCATCGACCAGAACCGCGTTACAGAGCGACTGGACTTCGAGAACCTCTTCGGGGTTCGTCACCGTCTGGAGAGCGTTGGCCAGGAGCGCGTCGGGGCTCGACCCCAGGGTATGCAGCCGGAGGATATTGGTCTCTTCGGCAGCACTTGGGTATCCGGCATTGAGCTTGAAGAGGAAGCGGTCGAGCTGTGCCTCGGGAAGGTTATAGGTTCCTTCGGACTCGATCGGATTCTGCGTCGCCAGAACCAGGAATGGCCGGGTGATCGGGTGGCTTGTCCCGTCGACCGTAACGCGATATTCCTGCATGATTTCCAGTAACGCCGAGTGCGTCTTGGCGGGAGCCCGGTTGATCTCGTCGGCCAGAAGCAACTGAGTGAAGACGGGACCGGGACGAAACCGAAAATCGTGAATCCGCTCGTCATAGACGGGCGAGCCCGTGACGTCGGACGGCATCAGGTCGGGGGTGAACTGAATCCGATTGAATTCACATCCAAGAACCCGGCCCAGCGCGCGAACCAGCAACGTCTTGCCGAGACCGGGAACGCTCTCGATGAGAACGTGGCCATCGGCCAGGAGGGCGGCGAGCACACCTCGGACCAGTTCGTCCTGGCCGACATAGACCTTGTTGACCTCGGCCAGGATCTTCGAGGCCCAGACGGCAACCGGACCATCCGTCGAGGACGTTGGGACGACGGGCCTGGGGGTGGGTTCGGCGAGAACCGGTTCGACCTCATCGGATGGCGAGGTCGGTTGGCCTGGTTCGTCGAGGAATTCAATCTCTTCGCTCTCGCTCATCAGCGGGAAACTCATCGATGTGGTGGTGAGGTCGGGGCCGGTCGGCCCGCGATCGAATTGTGATGCCGCCATCGGCGATAGGATTCGAGCAGGAACCGCGCGGCGTCGCTTCGCCCGGTCTTCGCGAACAAGGCACCAAGCGCCTCGGGATGCGCGGCCGATCGTTCGACTCCCGAACTCGGGTCGGGGATCGGCCGACCGAGTCGGGCCGCGACCGAAAACGCGAGCAGGAACAAGAACACCAGGAAATGGGTCGCGATCCAGCCGAAAGGTTCGACTTCGAGCAGATGAAATTGCGACTGGGCCGCCTCATCGGCCAGATCCGACGCCGACAGGGCGACGCGTCGTCCTTCCAGAAACGCGACGTGATCGAGATCCTCGTCGATCCAATCGATGACGTGCAGCGCCAGAGGGCGTCGGGCCTTGTTCATCAAGGGTGCATTAAGAAGAAAAGAGGCATTGGCCAGGATCAGGACCTGGCTATCATTCGCATAGGTCCAACCGATGGCCAGAGGCGCGCCATCGCCGCTGAGATAGACTTCCTCGCCGCCGACGACCTTGAACGTCTCATGTTTCGGAAGCGCCGCGCCTTTGACGTCCACGCCGTTGGCCCAGGGGCCTTCCAGCTTCTTGCAGGCCGCTGGCGACCCCGGATTTGGAACGAATTCGAACCAGGTCGCTGGATCGGCCAGGTGCTTGGCTTTTGACGGTAGGTCGCTCGCCCAGTTTCGAGCGGCGTCGCGTTTTTTTTCGAGCGACTTGATCTTGGCGGGAGGTGTTCCCGCAGGCTGGATCGCGATCATTTGTTCCCAGAACTCGAATTCCGAGTCGAAGTCGTTGGGAATATAAATCAACTGTCGAAACGGCCTGGCATTCAGCCAGTTCGCCAGCCAGAGTCCTTCCTGGCGATCGATCTGACCTGGCTGCGGGGCAAACCGGACAATCACGTCGGCCCAGGTCATAAGCGCGTCATTGGCCCTGATCGCCGGACGGACATCATGACCGCGTTGGCGGAGAATCGCGGCGAAGGCACCCGTGCCATTGATGCTTTCGCCGCGAATCTTACCGTAGGTCGTGTCAACGTCGGTTTGAGACCCGCAGCCGAGCGGCGTGATCGCGCAGAGAACAAGGACCGTCCGAAACCAGAGCCGGGGTTGGTTCATCGAATCACCCCCGACGCGACACGCTTTTCGAACGATTCGGCGATCATCCAGGTGCGGTCGAACTCTTCCACGGTCGGATTTCGATGGCCGTAATAGACGACCTCGAAGAGACGAAGCGTGGGCTGGACCATCACCCGAAGATCCCCGTCGGTCACTGCCTTGACAAGTTGTCGACCGGTCCGACCTGGTGCGAGACGGACCAGCCCGAGTTTGGAGAGGGTCAATAACTGGTGGGCGAACAGACAGATGATCGCTCCGGCCAGGTCGCCTCGGGCTCTCCGACGGATCGCCTCCGACCAGGGATCGGCCAGCGCGAATTCACCGTCCATTCCTTCCGGAAGGGAGTCGACTCGGGTCGGTTCGCCGCGCTTCGCTTCCTCGCGATTTTGCTCCAGATCGCTTGGCTCGTAAATCTGCCAGAACCAAATAAGCAGTCCCACGAGGGCCACCAGAACGACCATGAGACCGATCAGGGTGACGAAATTACCAAGAAATCGGAGCCCGCTCAACCACCGGAGCCAGGACCACTCCGGTAGCTCGATTTCTCGAGGGGGATTCAAGCTCTTGACCGAGTCGGTGGCCGGGTCATACCAGGGGTAATGCCCCTTCGTCAGGCCGGCGCGAACCGTCGTCTCGGTCGCGGAATCTCCGGGAGGGATTTTGCTCGAAGTGGGAGCCTGGGTCGTGAGCAGGCCACAAATCAGGCAGAAGTGGGCGATCATTACCATCGGCTCGCCTCCTTCATGGTCGAGGCCACCTCGCGGAGTCGTAGTTCGACCTCCCAGCCTTCCAGACGGATACGCTGATCAATATAGAGAAGGAATCGAACGATGGCGAAGAACGACGTGACGATCCAGATCGGAACCTGAATCTTCCAGGAGGCCAGGCTCAGATCTTCGGGTGGTTCGAACGACAGGTCTTCCGCCAGAAAGACCTGGATGATCCTCGAAACACCAATCAGGAACATCATGGAAAACAAAAAGGTTAAGAGTGCCTGGCAGAACCAGAGCACGACTAATTCCGATCCTCGACCATTCGCCAGATCCCCGCCCCGGCTGAATATCTTCCAGAGCTTGCCTCGCTCGAGAATGATGATCGGATTGGCGAAAGCCATTCGGACGGGAATGAAGAAAAACACCAGATACCGCAGAAAGCCCTGCAACAGGATCAGGCGAAACGAGGCGCGATACAACGAGCCGAGGACTTTCGCCGGGGTTTGACGTGAACCGAACATCATTCCCCCCAGAACGACGGTCAACGGCGCAGTCGCGAGCGGGGCTTCGAGCATCCAGAGGGTCGAGCCCAGGAACCAGGTCGCTTCCTCGCCGCCGATCGCGAAGAGCCAGAGATTCAGCAAGTAGAACGGGGCGATTCCGGCAACGGCCGACAGACCGAGGGTGATGGGCCGTTGACGAACGACGACCAGTCCGAGGTCGAGAAGCTCGAGTATCGACCGTTCCCGGATCTGTACCAAAGTTCGTTCGATGGCCAAGATTCCAGCCCCTTACCGCAAGCCGAGAGAAATCGATCGGTTATTCCGGCAAATCGACGGACGCGGAACGCGGACGTCCCATGCCGAACAGATAGAAGGCCAGAATACCCGCGGAAACGGCCGCGATGGTTGCCTTTGACCAGTAAGGCAGCGGCGAACCCGAGACATAGCCTTCCAGGAATGCCGCGAGAATGAACAGAATGACCGAGACGCCTACGATCGGCAAGGATTTCACTCCCTCGCGCCGTAGCGAGCTCAACCGGCTTTGCCCCTCGGTGATGATCAAACCCGAACCGAGCCGAAGACCCGCAGCCCACGCGAAGACGATCG
>JAJYCH010000220.1 GCA_021778575.1 Planctomycetota bacterium | reverse complement strand
CAGCAGTCAGCAGTCAGCAGTCAGCAGTCAGCAGTCAGCAGTCAGCAGTCAGCAGTCAGCAGTCAGCAGTCAGCAGTCAGCAGTCAGCAGTCAGCAGTCAGCAGTCAGCAGTCAGTAGGTAGTGAATTCGGGGGGCGTAGAACATCGACAGCGGACGTCTTCTCTTGAATTCGCTGCCCGCTACCCGCTACCCGCTACCCGCTACCCGCTTGCCATTACTCACCAGTGACCACACTCAACAATCATGCAAGAATCTCATTCGATGGACGCCGCGGGCCTGTCGGCGGCGACCCTTTGTTGCTTGCTTTGGGGCGGCAACGCGGTGGCGGTCAAATATGCGATCTCCGATGCGGGCTTACCTCCCGTGGGTGGGGCGGCGCTCCGCTTCCTGATCAGCTTGCCGGTCGTGGCTTTCGTTTGCTGGAAGGTCGGATCGAAGTGGCGGATCGACCGTCGCTACTGGTGGTTGCTTGCGGTTCATGGCTTGCTCACGGCCGTCCAGATCGGCTCGTTCAACTGGGGAACGAGCCGGAGCGAGGCCGGGCGGTCGTCGGTCTTTATCAACATTCACCCGCTGGTCGTCGCGCCTCTGGCCTGGTGGTTCCTTTCCGAGCGGTTGGGCTTGCGCGGGATTCTGGGGCTGGTCTCGGCGGCGGTGGGCGTGACCGTGATGCTAGCCCGGCCGCTCATGCTCGGCGGCGGACTGATGGGCGATCTGGTTGTTCTGGCGTCGGGCGTGGTGTTCGGCTTGCAGGCGATCGCGCAGAAGATGACGTTCCCGATCATCCCTCCCACCACCCTGCTGTTTTATCAATCGCTGATCGCGATCCCTCTCAGTTTCCTTTATAGCGCGGGGTTCGAGGGGGCATCAAGCTATCATTTCACGACCGAATCCGTGGTTGGGCTGGTCTATCAAGGGTTGTTTGTCTCCGGCGTGGCGTTCGCGGTCTGGATGATCTTGCTCCGCCGCTATCCGGCCGGCCGACTGGCGGCGGTCGCGTTCTTGACCCCGCTGTTCGGGATCGCCCTGGGAACCTTGATGCGAGGCGAGGCCTTCACCCTGCCGCTGGTCCTGGGGGCAAGCCTGGTTGGAGCCGGGATCTACCTGGTCGCCGGCGAGAAATATGCCGACCATCCGGGAGAGAGTCCGCTTCTTTCCGCAAACGATTGAAGCCGATCCCGATCCGGAAGTGATTGTGACGCATCTCCGCGCCTCTTGTTATGTCGAAGTCCCGGGGCTCAAGGTCAGGCTCTGAACGACCGTGTGTCTGGCGTTGGTATTCTCCTGGATGAACCCGGTTTCCGACGCCCCGGCGTAGAGGCCCTTGCCGTTGACGAGATGCTGGACCGCTCCGTTGTAAACCGTGCCTTGCGGGGTCGATTGGCCCTGGCCGAGCGTCGTGGCGTCAAAGGTGATGACGAACGATCCTCGGGCCGAATGAAGCTGGATCGAGTCGGGGCCGAGGTATTTCTGATTGATGTCGACGCTCTCGTTCCAGATCCCATGAACGAGGCCCACGCCGCTGAGGACGCCGGAAACCCGAGTCACGGTCGTCTGATCGCCGAGGGAGTCATAGGTCACGGTCGACGCCCGGGTGTTGGCGGACAACGTCCCGGAGAGAGCCAGCGAAGCTCCGGGGGTCGCGATTGATGACGCGGGGAGCGGATGAGTATGAAGGGCCAGGTGATGGACCCTGGAGAGTAGTTGCCGCCCCTCCAGGTCATCAAAGCCAAGCGATCGGACGTGACGCATCTCCGGACCTCGCGAAAAAGGGCGACCGATGAAGACTCCTCAACGCGTTTGACCGCGATTCCAGAGTTTTCATCGGGCGACCGATCGTGGGGACTGGAGCGATTTTGCGGACCAGGGCAAGATTGCCGAAAACAAAGGAAGGCGAACTCAGCCCAATGTCCAGGCGGCGAGCTGGAGGGTCCCTTTGACGCTCTTCATCGCTTCCTCGACGGCGCTGTGCTCGAAGCCGCTGTGCATCTTGCAGTTCTGGCACCGCTTGTCCTGGCGGCTCTCCCAGTATTCCCAGTCGGTCCCGTTCCAGAACGAGTTCCAGTCCTGGTAATGCCCTTCCCCTTCGATCAGGTAACACGGGGCCTTCCAGCCCTTGGGCGTGTAGTTCACTGTCGACCAGGGGGAGCACTTCAGCTCGCGGAGACCGGCGGCGAATTCGAGGAACATCGGCGTCGCGTTGATCTTGTACTTGTGCGAGAAGTCGCGGATCGCCTTGAACTTCTCGTGGATCTGGTCACTCTTCAGGAAGATGTCGCGCTCGACGCTTTCGTACTCGTAGCCCGGCGAGATCAGGATTCCGTTGGCCTTCAGCTCGTCGATCATCTGGCAGAGCCCCTCGACCTCCTCGACCTTCGTCTCACGATAGACGGTGGTGTTCAGGAAGATCGTGTAGCCCAGTTCTTTCCCCTTCTTGATCGCCTCGATGGCCTTGTCGAAAACTCCCTTGCGGTTGCAGACGTAGTCATGCGTCTCGCGCAGACCGTCGAGGTGAATCATCAAGAACAGCTTGTCGCTGGGCGGGATCACGCCAAAGACCTTGTCGTCAAGCCGAAGGGCATTGGTGCACATCAAGATGTGCTTACCTCGCGCGATCAGGCCGTCGATCAACCCCTTCAGTTCGGGGTAAAGGGTCGGCTCGCCGCCGCAGACGTTGACGATCGGCGCGCCGCAGTCGTCGACGGCCTTGAAGCACTGTTCCAGCGTCATCCGGTCCGACAGTTTGCCGGAATAGCGCTCGGTCGAGCAACCGATGCAGGCGAGATTGCAGGTGTAAAGCGGCTCCAGCATCAGGACCGAGGGGTAGCGCTTCTGCTTCGCCTTGCCCATCTTGTGACGATGTTTGGCCTGCGCGAGAGTGAATCCAAGCGGATACCGCATCACCTGACCTCCTTGCGAAGAGAGGTCGCGCCCGAAGCTCGGACCGCGTCTTCCTCCCTTTTCATCGCGGGACTTTACCATTGATTCCAAATCTTTTCACCATCAGTCCCTGGAGTTTGTCGGGTCCGATGCGCGGACCGTCCCGCCAAGCTCGCAAAACACCCAAGAAACACAGCGAAAGAGCCCCCCTCGAAGCCCCTCGGAACGGTCCGCACAGCAGCCCCTACAGCCTCGCGAAGTTGCCACGGCGCGTCCCCTTCCCTAACATTAACATTGTGGAAGGTGGCCTGATTTCAGGCTCGGTCATTCGCTCGGTTCTCCAAAGGGTCAGAATAGTGAAGTTCCGCAAGCTGGGAAATTCAGGCATCGAGGTCGCTCCGCTGGCCCTGGGTGGAAACGTGTTCGGCTGGACGATCGACGAGGCCACGTCGTTCCGGGTTCTCGACGGTTTCGTCGACGCCGGCTTCAACCTGATCGACACCGCCGACGTTTACTCACGCTGGGCTCCCGGCAACCAGGGGGGCGAGTCGGAAACGATCCTCGGCAGGTGGTTCCAGCAGAGCGGCAACCGCGACAAGGTCGTGCTCGCGACCAAGGTCGGGATGGAGGTCGGCCCCCAGCAATCGGGCCTGTCGCGGAAACACATTTTCTGGGCCGTCGAACGCTCGCTCCAGCGGCTCCAGACCGACCGGATCGACCTTTATCAGTCGCACAAGGACGACCCTGAGACGCCGCTCGAAGAGACGCTCGGTGCATTCACCGAACTGGTCGAGCAAGGCAAGGTCCGCGCGATCGGAGCTTCCAACTACTCGGCCGAGCGGCTCAGCCAGGCTCTCCAGGTGAGCAAGGGGAACGGCCTGGCGGTTTACCAGACCCTCCAGCCCCACTACAACCTGGCCGAACGGGCGTTGTTCGAGCCGGAACTGGAAACGGTCTGCCGCGAAGCCGGGGTCGGCGTGATTCCCTATTATTCGCTCGCCGCCGGGTTCCTCACCGGCAAGTACCGCTCGGAGGCCGACCTCGGCAAGAGCCCGCGCGGTCAGGGCTCCAAGAAGTATCTGAACGACCGAGGGTTCGCGATCCTCAAGGCTCTCGACGATGTCGCCGCCCGGACCAAAACGAACCCAACACAAGTCGCTCTCGCCTGGCTGGCCAATCGCCCGACCATCGCCGCGCCGATCGCCAGCGCGACAAGCCTGGAACAACTCAACGACCTGATCGCCGGAGCGTCGCTGGAACTGGATGCGGAAGCGACGGCACAGCTCGACCAGGCGAGTGCCTGACCCCTTCTTTTTCGCAGAATCGATCTCATGAACAAGCTCTCGACCGTCCCGATCTCGGTTCTCGACCTGGTGCCGATCGTCCAGGGGGGGACGGCCGCCCAGGCGTTCCGGAACGCCGTCGACCTGGCCCGGCATGCCGAGTCCTGGGGGTATCGTCGGTACTGGGTTGCCGAGCACCATAACATCCCGGGGGTCGCGAGCGCGGCGACCGCCGTGGTGATCGGTCATCTCGCGGGAGCTACCACGACGATCCGCGTCGGGTCGGGCGGGATCATGCTGCCCAACCACGCCCCGCTGGTGATCGCCGAGCAGTTTGGCACGCTCGAAACGCTCTATCCCGGCCGGATCGACCTGGGCCTGGGCCGGGCACCCGGCGGCGACCAGAAAACGGCGCAGGCACTCCGCCGGAACCTCGGGAGCAGCGGCGATACCTTTCCGAGGGATCTCCTCGAACTCCGGTCGTATTTCCAACCCGACAGTTCCGGCCTGGCCGTTCGAGCCGTCCCGGGGGCCGGTCTGAACGTGCCGATCTATCTCCTGGGTTCAAGCGACTTCGGCGCGAGGCTCGCCGCTGAACTCGGTCTTCCGTTCGCCTTTGCGTCGCACTTCGCGCCCGATTATCTGTTCGCGGCCCTGAAGATCTACCGCGACCACTTTCAACCGTCCCAGACGCTGGAGAAGCCCCACGCGATGGTCGCCGTGAACGCCGCCGCCGCGGAAACCGACGACGAGGCTGCTTATCTCTTCACGTCTCTGCAACAGGCGTTCGTGAACCTCGTGCGGGGCCAGCCAGGGCCGCTCAAGCCACCGGTTACCACGATGGAAGGCCGGTGGAACTCGGCCGAGAAGGCCCACGTCGATCGAATGACGAGAGTCTCCGTCATCGGCTCACCCGAGGTCGTCCGCCTCGGTCTCGAAAACCTGATCGAAGCCACGGAAGCCGACGAACTGATCGTCACCAGTCCGATCTTCGATCACGAAGCCCGGCTCAGATCCTTCGAGATCGTCGCGAATTTACACGAGGCGACAAAGCTGGAACCCGTCGAAGCGCATTAACTTGTTGATTGCGCGACCAAACTGCCTCAAGGCTTACCGGTGTCGGGCTTCGGGTTGTTGTTCGTCCGAGGCTGAAATCGACCTCCCGCCTCGAAGATCGGCAAGCCCGCCTCGGTCGGTACGTGGTATTCCATTGAGACTGAATTTCACTCTCGAAAAATTCGACTACAAGCAATTGCTAATCTCAAACTGTTCAGGCATCCTGATAAGCCAGTTCCGCCGGACGGCGGGAAGTCTTCTCATGTTGGCTGTCATGTCCTGAACCGACACAGCTCGACAACGATTGATCACGGGAGAACTCACGATGGATCTGGACGATAACCCCTACGCACCACCAACGACATCGACCCGGGCACCCGTGGGCATTCGCGGGAACGATCCGAAAGCCGTCCGGGCCGTCGCCGTCTATCAAAAAGGGATCATCGTTGCGATGCTGGTCTATCTGGGATGTGGCGGCCTGACATTCGGTCTGAACGCCGCCAGCATCGCCCTCCCATCGTTCTATCCGGGGGTGATCCTTACCGTTCTGGCCATTGATGTTCTCGTTGGAATCGTCTTCGTCTTCCTGCTCTCGATGAAAGTCTACCACCCCGTTCTGGGCGTCTTCCTGGCCATATTCACGGCCATTCCCTTTCTGGGGCTCCTGATCCTGTTGATGGTCAGCGGCAAGGCCACGGCAACCTTGCGCGCCAACGGTTGTCCTGTCGGATTCCTCGGAGCCAATCTCAATAAAATTCCCAAATAACAACATACGACCAAACGATTGGCCCGTTTACTTTCCATCGGGCCTGGCGGTGATCTGGCCGCCCGGTCCTCGGACCTTCGAGAAATCGAAGGGTTCGCCGAGTTGTTTGCGGAAGGCTTCTCGTTGGGATCGGGTCAAGACGCTGGCGATTCGCGACATCACTCCCTTTCCGAGAGTATCAGCGGCGGTCGCCAGCTTTTGCTTCTCCTGATCTTTGCGAGTTTTCTCGACAGCGGGGTCGACTTCCGGTTCCCCTTCGGCCTTGCGCAATTCGTCGGCTTGCTTACGGGCGTCACGGAGTTGGCGACGGGACTCGCCGAGGCCTTCCAAGATCCCCGCGATCTGGTCGAGCTGTTCGTCGTCGAGTTTCAGCGACCGGATCACCTCGGGACGGGTGAAGGCCGCGGGGCCTTCGCTCTGAAGGGCAAGCTGCGCCAGACGCGTTTGCTGAACCGGTTTGAGCACCTTGCCTGCCGGCTCATCCCGGTCGAGAGCCGCCGCCTGTTCGACGGACAGTTTCAGTTCCTCGCGGACTGCCGGCATCTTGAGAAGCAAGGACGCCATATCGGCCGCGTCATCGAACAGCTTGCGACCCTCGGCGTCGATCACTCCAGCAAGGTTGAACGGCTCTCCCAGCAACTTCGTATATTTCGCCTTCTGGCCTTTGGAGAGGACTCTGCCAATCTCGGACATGGCATTCTTGCCGATCTTCAGGGCGAGCCCCCGGAACTGAACCTTTTGCTGCTCCTTGGTGACCTTTTCCAGAGCGATGGTCCCCAGTTCCGCCGACCGCTTCTGGGCGGCCTTGGCTTGATCTTGCAGTTGGCGGACGGAACCCAGAATCGCTTGAATCTGATCCAGTTGAACTTCGTCAATTCCGAGAGAATCGATCAGTTCCGGCCTCAGGAAGGCCTGGGGGCCTTCGACCTGGAGCGAGATCTCCGCCAACCGCGCCCGCTGCTTGGAGTCGAGAAGTTTGCGGAGCGACGTCTCGGTTCGTGACTCAAGGGCGGCAAGTGCCGAGTCTCTCGCCTCACGGACCGGATCGGGAAGCCCTTTTGGAATCGCTTGCCCCTTGGGCTTCTCTTGCGCTTTCGAGGCGGAATCGACCTCCTTCTTCGCCGCCTTGGTTTCTTCGCCGAGCCTGGCGATCTCTGCCTTTTGCTTCGCGGTCAGTTCCAGCTCCTTCTGCACAGCCGGTAGTCGGAGCAAGGCCAGTTTGATCCCCTCGCCCGGCCCACCGATCCCCAACTGGCCCTGTCCGATCCCGACGAGCGCGAGCAGCAGGACTCCCGCCACGCCTGGAGTCATCGCCCAAGGACGCTTTATTCTCATGTCGCGAGCCTCCGGTGGTTCTGTTACCGATTTTGTCTTAACGCAGTCCGGATGCCAATGGTATGGATCGGCCCCAGGATTCTCGACCGGATGGTTCCAAAAGGACCCGGTCGCTCATCGCAAGTCATGACATG
>JAJYCH010000219.1 GCA_021778575.1 Planctomycetota bacterium | reverse complement strand
CAAGCACGGGCCTCTGGCCCTCATCGGCCCGGCCACCCCCTCGGTCGCCGTCGTCCCTGGCGACGAGCTGCTCGAGAAGAACCTGTCGACTGTGGCCGAGATTCGGGCCCGTCGCGGCCCCGTCATCGCTGTGGCCCACCACCAGCTCGGTGACATCGTCGACCACACGATCGTGGTCCCCCGCAACGAGCGCGAACTCGACCCCGTGCTGCTCGGGATCCCCCTCCAACTGCTGGCCTACCACGCCGCCGTCGCGCTCGGCCGCGACGTCGACCGACCGCGCAACCTCGCCAAGTCCGTCACCGTCGAGTAGCGGCACCCGCCGCGCGCGCCCGCCCGCCCATGAGCCGCCACGACATCGGGATCGACCTGATCGACATCGACCGCATCGTGGCGGTCCTCGGACGCTACCCCGACCGGTTTCGGCTCCGGGTCCTCACCTGGCGAATGGCCATTCCAAGGAAGCTCGTGGTCCGCTGATCGGCGAAGCCCTGACGGCGAAGGATCGCAAGGGGGTCGTCCGCTACTTTCGCCAGGATACG
Organism: Planctomycetota bacterium; assembly: GCA_021778575.1. Lineage (GTDB taxonomy): Bacteria > Planctomycetota > Planctomycetia > Isosphaerales > Isosphaeraceae > Tundrisphaera. Next base: position 6,922 of record JAJYCH010000219.1, on the reverse strand, counting down.
CTCGTCACCGGGTGGGAGATCAAGAAGGAAGCTCCCGGACACCTCAAGCTGAAGAATCCGGTGCTCTACCGCAAGGTCGAGCTTTGCCAGGCGATTGAGCGTGAGCTGATGAGCGTTCTGGGCGTCGACAAGTTCAAGACCAGCGCCTTGACCTCGACGGTCGTTGTCGATTACGACCCTCACGAACTCTCGCGGGTCCAGATGATCGAGATCATCGAATCCGCGTTGCAAAACGCTGATCACCCGACGGAACTCGACAAGCTCGACCTGCACCTGCCGATTTGCACCGCGTCGTTGCCGCTGGCGGCCGTCGCGCAGTTCGCGTTTCCGCCGCTCTTGCCGGTCGCAGCGGTGGTTTTTGCTTATACGTCCATCCCGACCTTCAAGGAAGCTCGGGCCGTGCTGTTCGAGGAGAAGCGTCTGGGAGTCGACGTCCTCGACGCGATCGTGGTGATCGGCTGTCTGGGAACGATGTCGATCTTCCCGGGGGCGGTTCTTTGCTGGTGCCTGGGGTTGGGGAAAGTCCTGGTCAAACGAACCCAGGACAACTCGAAGAAGTTGCTGCTGAACGCTTTCGGCAAACAACCTCGCTACGTTTGGCTCTATCGCGACGGGGTCGAGGTTCAGATCTCGATGGATCGGCTCGAACAAGGGGACATCATCGTCGTCAACACGGGCGAGGTTGTCCCGGTTGATGGAGTGATCGTCGAAGGAATGGCGATGATCGACCAGCACGCCTTGACCGGCGAGTCGACTCCCGCCGAGAAAGGCGTGGGGGATAAGGTCTTCGCCTCGACGTTGATGGTCGCCGGCAAGGTCTTCGTCTCGGTCGAGAAGTCGGGTAGCGATACCGCGTCGGCCAAGATCAGCCAGATCCTCAACGACTCAGCCGGTTACAAGCTCAGTTCGCAGCACAAGGGGGAGCGACTGGCCGACAAGGCCGTGATTCCTACGCTGGCGATCGGTTCGCTCGGTCTGGCAACGATGGGACCGGCTGGAGCCGTCGCCGTCTTGAACAGCGACTTCGGCACCGGAATCCGGATGGCCGCGCCCCTCGCGATGCTCTCGTCGCTGGCACTCTGCGCCAACAAGGGAATCCTGGTGAAGGATGGCCGGGCACTGGAACTGATGAACGAGATCGATACGGTCCTGTTTGACAAGACCGGGACCCTGACGCGCGAGCGGCCCGAGGTGGGACGGATCATCGCGGCCAACGGCTTCAGCGAGGAACGAATTCTTCAGTTCGCAGCGGCGGCGGAGCGAAAGTTCCACCACCCGATTGCCCTCGCCATTCTTCACAAGGCCAAGGAGTGGAACCTCGAACTCCCGGCCATCGACGACACCCAGTACAAGGTTGGCTACGGAATCACCGTTCACGTCGAAGGGCATACCGTTCGGGTTGGTAGCAAGCGATTCATGGAAATGGAAGGGATCGAGCTGCCGCCGGAAGTGAAAGAATCGCTCGAAGTCTCACACCTGGAAGGGCATACGGTCGTGATGGTCAGCGTCGACGGCCAGCTTGGCGGGGCACTTGAACTGCAAGCGGCGGTCCGGCCCGAGGTTCGCGACATCGTGGCGGGGCTCCGGCAGCGGGGGATCAAGCACCTGGCGATCATCTCGGGCGATCATGACGCACCAACCCGGAAGCTGGCCGAGTCGCTCGGGATGGATCGATATTTTGCTCAGGTCCTTCCCGCCGACAAGGCGGATTACGTCGAGAAGCTTCAAAAAGAAGGACGTAAGGTATGTTTTGTCGGGGACGGGATCAATGACTCGATCGCCCTGAAGAAGGCGAACGTGTCGATCTCGCTCCGAGGGGCGTCGTCCATCGCCACCGATACCGCGCACATCGTTTTTCTCGAAGAGGGACTGGCCAAGCTTTGCGAACTCCGGGACATTTCGCACGACCTGGACCGCAATGTGAAGCGAAGCTGGAACCTGATCCTGGCGCCGAATATCGCCTGCATCGTGGGCGTGTTCACGCTCGGTTTCGGGATCATGGCATCAGTGGTCACCAATAATGTCGCGGCCCTCGCCGCGCTGGGGAACGGGATGCTCCCGCTCCGCAAGATCGCTCAGATTGAAGCCGAGCGCCGTCACAAGCGAGAACTGAGGCAAGCTCATGCCCCGGACCGAAAAACTGTTTGAACGCCGGCTCCGACGCCCGCTCGATGACGAAACGCGACGGGCGATCGAGTCGGAATATCAACGTCGGCGCCACGAGATCCCGATTCCGACCCAGATGAAATGGCATCAGACTCATCCGCGCTTTACGATCAGTTCTCCGCTCCTGTCGTTCATCGTGAACTTCACGGCCGACGAGCGCATGGTCGTCGATGCCGAACTCTCGCTCGCCGCGCGAATGCTGGCCTCGGACGCCAACCGCAAGCAAGCCGTGGCGTTCATCGAGTCAATTGCCGTTGATCTGGGTCTTTGAATCAACAAGCGACCCGCTGCCCCTGAGCAATCCAGGAGTTCGCGACGATGGACGATGAGAAAAGGGAAGACTCCGAGTTCCACCTCGAAATCGACATGAGAAGCAAGGAATGCCCGAAGTTATTAAGCGAGAACGCGCAGAGGTTCAACTTTTTTTTGATCGATACCGGCTGGAACGAGGGTGTCTCGAAGCTGGTGCAGAAGCACTTTCCGCGGCTTCTCCACAATCACAACCCGCACGACCTGTTGTTCATCCTCAGCCCCGAGCAGTCCGTCGAAGTCCTGCGTTATGCTCCCTACGAGATCGGTCACGACCCGATCGTTCTCGTTTATGACCTGTTCGCATCGGACGCCGACGGAGCCCGGACCTACAAAGGTTTTCGACTGGCGCTGGGGATGCTCAAGCATCCCGAGCAGGCGATGAGCCGGCTTCAGGAATTTTTCCGATTCATCGTCATGCATCGCCACTCGCGCAACCTCGATCGTGATATCCGTCGTGAGTTGCATCGGGAAGGATTCGATGGAATGATCAAGATTCTCCGCGAGGCGACCCCCGAGATCGTCTGAACACTTTTCACTCTCCAGGAGCGACCGCCATGCAAGGTGAGGAACTGCCGATTGCCCTGATCCTGGTTCTTGGAGTCTCCGCAATCTACTTCGGGGTCGAGGTCGACCGCCGTCGCAAGAAACTTCATTCGATCTTCAACACATTCGACAAGCAAGAGAGCCGGATCGCCGTGGCGCTCGAAAACATGGTCGAGAGCGGCCAGCTCAAGCCCTACAGTTTTATCGCCCATGTCTGATGAACTCTGATCTCTCCCATTCCGGGGTCTGACGATCCCTCCGAGGTCCACGTGAACGAATCCCGGATCACTCCCGAGCCACGACCAGCGACGAGCCCGATCGCGCTCGTTCCCGGGGCCATCCGGATTCGCGACGAGATCACGTTCCGTCTGGCGGAACACGAGCTTTGCACTCGATTTCTGGCGCGGGTCTTCTCGATCGCCGAGATTCGAGCGGTGGAAGTCGATTGCTCGACCCGGACGGGAACCCTCCGGCATGGGTTGACACTTCCCGGGGACGTCGCGCAGCTCCTCGGGCGGCTCGCGGCCGTTCTCCGGAGTGATCCGGCGACCTTGCCCGCCGTCGGCATCCCGAAGCTTCCAACATCCTCGAAGTTCTCGGTTCATCGCCACGGCTCAACACTTTCGACCTGGGAAGTCATTCACGACGAACCGGGACGACTTCGGATTCGCCATGAAGCCTTGCGCGACGATCCTATCGTGGCCAGCCGGATCGTCCGGCATTTCCGTGGCCAGCCCGGCGTTCGATTCGTGACACCCAGCGAGCGGTCGGGGCTTCTCGTGGTTCGTTATGATCCCGAAGTGATCACCAGCCGGGTTCTCTTGAGCCTGGCCGAGCTGGTCATTCGCGAACCTTTGCCAAGAATTTCCGATGGTTACTCGACCACGCCGGTTCGCTTTGGCGTGGCTAACTTGACGCTGGGCGTGGCGGCCATCGGTGAGTTCGCTTTCCCGATTCTGTTGCCGATCAGTGGTGCTTTACTGATCGCGACCAATGTCCGGACCTTCAAGGCCGCCTTGATCCAGTTGAGCCAGAAGCGCCTGGGACTGCCGGTCCTCTACCTGACCATCATCGCGACAACCTTGTTGAGCGGCCAGTTTCTCGCGTCGGCACTGATGACCTGGTGCTTCCGGTTCTGGCATCGGCGATTCCGGGTCGAGCTGGCGACCGAGCGCAGCCGGCTTCTCGAATCGTCGAGGTCGGATGCGATGATGGCTCGACTGATAACACCCAGCGGCGCTGAAGTTCTCGTCACTGTGGGACGGTTACAGGTCGGCGATCGGCTGATCGTCTCGGCGGGCGAAACCGTTCCCGCCGACGGCCGGATCTTCGGCGGCGAAGGGGTGATTGATGAGCGTGGCGTGAGAGGGATCGATGGGATCGTCCGCAAAAAACTGGACGACCCGATCCTTGCCGGTTCGACGGTCCTCTCGGGCGGGTTCCATTTCGAGGTGACCCGAGTCGGTGAAGCGACGCGGGCGGCATCGATCCGCCGGATTCTGGTGGCGGCGACCAGTCCCGCTCCTGGTCCAATGGCTCCGACGATCCGGTCCGAGGCGTTCGCGACCCGGGCCGTCGGGCCGACCCTCGCGACGGCCGGGATCGGGCTTCTGGCAGGCGATCTGCTGACTGTCGGTGCGATCCTTCGTCCCGACTACGCGACGGGACCGGGTCTCGCCGTTCCGCTCGAAACACTCCACAACGTGGCTCTCTGCGCCCAACTGGGAATTGTCGCCCGCGACCCGGATGCCCTCGAACGACTGGCTCAGGTCAACCTGTTCGTGATCGCCGACCATCCCCTGCTCACGCAGAACGAGCTTGTGGTCACCAAGATCGAGACTCATCTTCCCGAACCGACCCTGCTCCGCTATGCCGCCAGCGCGTTGCGCCACATGGTTGATGATCGGGCACGCTCGTTGAGCGAAGCTTGCCGCGAGCGTAAAATTCACCTGTTAAACCTCGAAGCGGTCGACTTCGGACGAGGGGTCACCGTCAGCCACGGCAAGCACAAGATCCGGGTGATGGATGCCGATCTGTCGTCGGTCCCGACGACGCCTTTGCTCGTCGAAGTTGATGGCGCGATTGTCGGTCGGATCGAATTTCGCGCGACCCAGAGACTCGTCGCGGCCTCGGTGATCGAAGAGGTCCGACGGAGCATGAATCTACCGTTCGCTCTCGTCTCGTCGCGACCCAACTCGGAGATCTCCGGATTGGCCCGGTCGCTTGGCGTGGAGATGTTTCGCGGCGACTTCCGGACCGAGGATACCGCCGAGTTCCTCAAGGCCTGTCGGAATCGAGGGGTCAAGGTTGCCTATCTGGGGGACTGCCGGAGCGACCCCAAGGTTGCCGCTCAGGCGCATGTTTCCCTGTCGTGGGGAAGAGCTGGCGATCTTGAATCCGACCCCGCAGCCTTGTTGATGCAGCGTCCCAGCTTCGAGCCACTGGGGGAACTGCTTGCGATCTCGCGTACCCATGCCTCGCGGGTCCAGCAGGCCCAACAGTTGATCCTCTTGCCTAATCTCGTCTGCGTCGCCGGTGCATTCCTGTTCGGATTCACGGGAATGACGGCGGTGATGCTCAGCAATCTTGGGACACTCGGACTTTATCGTCGAGCTTCCGATGCCCTTCGGGGACTCGAATCCATCGTCCCCCCCGGAGCTGGCCAACCGCGCCGCGCTGGTTAAGACAACGAGGAACCGCCGCCGATGATCGCTCCGGAAACCCTTGAATTGCAATCCTCTGTACCCATTCCAGCAGATTCGTCCGCGACGAGCGACGGTCTGCCCACGCTCGCCGACCTTCCCAAGGAGTTGGGGGTGTTACTCGCCTCGGTCGGTGTGCTTGGTGTCGTCCTGCCGGGGATCGCCGGAGCCCCCGCGTTGATCGCGGGGGGCCTGGTGCTCTGGCCCAAGACCTTCGGCAAGGTCGAGAACTGGTTTCAGGGTCGATTTCCCGACACCCATCGCCAGAGCATGCGCCAGGTCGGTCGGTTTCTCGGTGATCTGGCCCAGCGTTATCCCTTGAATGACTCCAAGCCGGTTTGATTCCCATTCGCTCGAATTCCCACAACGGAGCCGTTCCATGGAGGACTCGACCATCCTCGACAAGCCGACAAGATCATTCGCCGATGGAGTCGCGCTCGAATCGTTACCCAAAGAACTGGGCGTTCTGTTGATGGTGGCGGGATTGGGTGGGGTGTTGCTGCCTGGGCCGGTTGGCGCCCCATTCCTGGTGCTGGGGGGTTTGGTCCTGTTTCCGAAAGCGTTCGCAAAGGTGGACCGGAAGCTGGCCAATCGGTTTCCCCGATTGCATCAGGAGGGAATGCGTCAGATCATTCGATTTGTCAACGATCTGGAAAATCGTTATCCATCAAAGGTCTAAATTTAACGAAAACCATGAAAATTTCTGACGAAAGTCTTACCTTGGCGTTCAGGATTCGTATGCTCTGGTTGTGATCGGGTCAGGCTTTACCAGCCGATCTCTCACCCCGCCCCGATCCCGGAGGAGCCAGGCACTTGCGGAAGATCTATCTTCTCCTGCTGTTCATCCCGGTCGCCTTGTTCTTGAACTGGTTCGAAGCCAACCCAGTTCTGGTCTTCGTGTGCTCGGCCCTGGCTTTGATCCCACTCGCCGGTCTGATGGGCGACGCTACGGAAGCACTTTCGACTTACATGGGTGCTACCTACGGCGGATTGCTCAACGCCAGCCTGGGAAATGCTCCCGAGATCATCATCAGTTTTTTCGCTCTCCGGCAAGGTCTGGTTGGGATCGTCAAGGCATCGATCACCGGCTCGATTATTGGCAACCTGTTGCTGGGTCTCGGACTATCGATGTTCGTGGGTGGTCTGAGAAACGGAATCCAGGTCTTTAACGTCTCCGTGGCGAAGATGAATTCGGGACT
>JAJYCH010000218.1 GCA_021778575.1 Planctomycetota bacterium | reverse complement strand
GATCGAGCGCCGGGCTCAGGGGTTTCGCTACGTGTTCGTCGGGGGATTCCGGAACGAGCGGATGCCCGGTTACTTCGCCCAGAACAAGGCGGGGCTTCGGACGCTCGGTGTGCCTGCGGGCCGGATTCACGTCATCAGCCCGAGTTCGCAACAGGATTCGACCACCAACCTCGACACGGTGAAGGCCCGATTTGCCGAGATCGTCGACGAGGGGCCGGAGAAACTGGTCGTGATCGCCCATAGCCGGGGGGCCTGCGACGCCCTGGCGTTCGCGCTCGGGAATCCGGCGTTTGTCGAGAAGCATGTCGAGGCTCTGTTCCTGATCCAGGGGCCGTTCCGAGGTTCGGGAGTCGCCGAGTATCTGGTCGGCGACGGCCCGAGAATGGATCGGCGGATGTCGATCCCGCATCGAATCGTCGGCAGTCTGCTGGCTCAACTGGCGAGACACGCCATCCGCCGGTCGGGAACCCCGGCGGTCGCCGAGATGACTCACCAGGCCTCGGCCGAGTTCTGGCGCGACATCCTCGAAAAACATCCCGAGGCCGTCCCGGTCGTCAGCCCGAAAACCTTTTATATCCGGGCGGCGACCAGCCCGAAGAACTTGCGATTCGGCCGCCGGTCGATCGGCTGGTATCTCCAGATTTATCATGGTGCCGGCGACGGCGTGGTGGCGCTCCGGGATCAGTCGCTTCCGGGCGTGGGGACCGTGATCGCGACGCTCGAAGCCGGGCACGCCGACCTGACCCAGAAAGCGCCGGCGACTCGCGCCCCTCGGGCTTATCGCCGGGCGCTGGCCTCGGCGATCTTCCAGGCGGTGGGGCACTCGAACGGAGATCCGCTGGCGATTCCCCGGGGGTTGACTGACTCAAAGCCGTCCGGCAGTCGACTCGATCTCGGCCAGAACACCATCCCAGAGCGCCCGTCGAGCTTCCAGAGCCCGAACGGCGGCCGATCGAGCAGCCTCCCAGCGAGCAGGGTCGTCGCCGCAGACCGCTGAGAGCATCCGGAGCGCCATCGGCCCATGCTCGTCCTGGTCGAGTTCGACGTGACGGTCGAGATAGTGCCGGAACAGGCCCAGCCGACCGGGTTCGCGGTCGTCGAGCATCCGGACCAGCCCCCGGAAGAGGTCGGGAATCAGTTCCTCGCGACCGAGCGTGAACGCCGAGGCGATGGCTGGAATTGACCCCGACTCGACGAAGCTCCAGGTCGTCCGGACAAAATCGCGAGCCGGGCCGGGGATCTCCGACCCTTCGAGCGCCTGGCCGAACGGTTGCCCGTCGCGGAGGGCTTCGACAAATCGGTCGATGGTCGTGGTCTCGGCTCCCGCCTGACGCATCGCATCGAGATAAAGCTCGAAGTGGCTGGCGGTCCCCCCTTGCCCGTCGTCGTCGCTCTCCTCGGCCAGGACGATCTCATTGATCAGCCGACGGGCCGCGCGGTCGCCGGTCGGGAGCCAGGGGACGGTGACGCAGGTCAGGTCGCGCTGGAGAGCCTTCAGCAAGGTCATGAAGTCCCAGACCGCGAAGACATGGTGCTCCAGGAACACACAAAGTGCGTCCGGCGTGGTGATCGACGCGTAAATGGGATGGGTGACGAGCCGATCGCGAACCGGGCGAATCGACTCGATAAGATCAGCGACTCTCGACATGGGAATTCCGCGATCGAAGGATAAAGGGCGGCCGGGCTCGACTCCATCATTCTAGGCGCGAGCAAAGGCCAAGGCTTCGACCACCGTCTGGAAATGGATGTCCACCGTGTCGTTGACATCCTCGGCATAGCCGCCGGCCATCGTCACGGCCACCGGCAGACCGGCCTTTCGGCAACGCTCAAAGACCATCCGGTCGCGCTCGGCGAGACCGGCCTTCGAGACCCGGAGCCGGCCGAGCTGGTCATAGATAAACGGGTCGGCCCCGGCCAGGTAGATCACCAGGTCGGCCCCGGCCCGGTCGATCGCCAGGTTCAGGCCACGGTCGAGGGCTTCGAGGTACGCCGGGTCCTGGGCTCCGTCTTCGAGTTCGATGTCGAGGTCGCTGGTCTGCTTCTGGAGCGGGTAATTCATCGCCCCGTGGATCGAGAAGGTAAAGACCGTCGGGTCGTCGGCGAAGATCGAGGCGGTTCCGTCCCCCTGGTGGACGTCGCAATCGACGATCAGAACGCGCTGGGCTTTCCCCTCGTCCTGAAGCACCCGGGCGGCGACCGCCGTGTCGTTGAACACGCAGAAACCCGCCCCGTGATCGCGATAGGCGTGATGGGTTCCGCCGGCCAGGTTGATGGCCAGGCCGTCATCGAACGCCAGCCGACCGGCCTCGATCGTCGCGCCCACCGACCTCCTCGACCGCTCGATCAACGACCCGGTCCAGGGGAAGCCGAGGGTCCGGAGCTCGTCGGGCGTGAGGGCTCCGGCGACCATCTTGGCGATGTAGGCAACGTCGTGTGCCAGCGCCAGTTCGGCGTCGGTGGCGGCGTGAGGGGTCAGCAGGTCCTCGGGCGCGATCAGACCGGCGGCCTCGATCTTCTCGCGCAGACGGGTGTACTTGATCATGGGAAACCGATGCCACTCGGGGAGCGGCACCCGGAACTTGTCACAGTTGAAGGCTTTCAAGCGGAGACCTTTCGAGGGGCGTGAAGTCGGCTGCCGACGGTCTCAACGATTCATGACTTTATGGGCTTGACCGCATAACCGTACTGGATCGGCCAGTGGGCGGGCTTCTGGAGTGCCTGTTCGGCGTGGATCGGCCAGTAGGGGTCTCGGAGCATTTCGCGCCCCACGAAGACGAGGTCGGCCGCCCCGGAGGTGATGATCTCGTTGGCCTGGTGAGGGTCGGTGATCACTCCGACGGCTCCGGTCCCGACTCCACTTTCGCGCCGGATCGTCGCGGCGAAGGGGACCTGGAACCCCTTGGCCACGGGGATCTTGGCGTGCGGCACGAGCGCTCCCGACGAGCAATCGACCACCTTCACACCCGCCAGGCAGAACGCCTTGCCCAGTTCGACCGACTGTTCGAGATCCCAACCGCCGGCCACCCAGTCGGTCGCCGAGATCCTCACGAACAAGGGGGAACCCTCGGGGATCTCGGCCTTGACGGCCTTGACCACCCGGAGCGGCAAGCGGAACCGGTTTTCGAGCGAACCGCCGTATTCGTCGGTCCGGTGGTTCGAGAGCGGCGAGAGGAACTCATGGAGCAAGTAGCCATGAGCCATGTGGATCTCGATGATCCGGAACCCTGCGGCGACGGCCCGACGGGTCGCGGCGGCAAAGGCTTCGACCACCCGATCGATCGCGGCGTGATCGAGCTCGATCGGGGCCGGATCATCGTCGTGGAACGGGATCGGGCTGGGAGCGACGACGTCCCAGGCGGCGGGATCGGTCGGCTTGAGCCGGGCTCCGCCCAGCCAGGGAGGCTCACAGCTTCCCTTTCGGCCGGCGTGGGCGATCTGGATTCCCGGAACGGTCCCCTGCGACTCCAGGAACCGGGCGATCCGCGCCAGCGGCTCGATATGCTGGTCGCCCCAGATCCCCAGATCGCCGGGGCTGATCCGTCCTTCGGGCAAGACGGCGGTCGCCTCGACGAAGATCAACCCCGCTCCCCCCACGGCCCGGCTACCCAGATGAACCAGGTGCCAGTCGTCGGCCAGGCCGTCGACCGCGCAGTACTGGCACATCGGCGAGACGACGATCCGGTTCTTGAACGTCACCCCTTCGATGGTCAGCGGACTGAGCAAGTCGATCGCGGGTCGAGCCCGGGTTGGGTCGATGACGGCGGGGCATCCCAGCCTGACGTCGAGAGGAGGCGGGTTCTGGGTCGTCGTCGGTCGCAGTTCGCTCATCCGGCGATCACTCCGCTGGCGCTGATTATCGGCTCGATCGCGGTCGCTCCGGCAGAGCCGGGCCGAAGCGACTGACCGCGAAAAGTCTCCCTATTATGGAAAGAATATCGACCGTGGCAACCCGCCCGTCAACGAGTCGCACGGTCGGGTGTGCCCGCGGATTCCGGGGTGGCAGGGGTTCGGTACTCCAAACCCCGGCTGGTGAATGTCAGTTGTGATCGGGAAACCGGGGTTCCGGAGACCCCTGCCACCCCGGACGTCAATCGCCCGAATTCCAGAACCCGTTGGTGTAGTTCGGGGTATTCCAGCCGATCAGGACGGTGGGAAGGTTCTCGAAGCAGGAGCCGAGGTTGCCGAGCGAGACCGTGTTGGCGTTCGGGCTGGCGGAGTTCGGATTCGCGGAGGTGCCGGAACTGCTTGAGTTCCCGTTCGAGTCCTGGTTGGCGAGCCAGGGGAACAACGAGGCGAGCAGCCTGGCGAAACTCGAATCTCCGTCGGAGGAGGTGTTCGTCGACGCGACGTTCGGTCCCGAATTGAAGAAGTCGCCATGGGCCTGCAACATGGCCAGGGTGGGCAGCGAGAACTGCGAACCGGTCAGTTGATAGACCCCGCCGCCGCCTTGATCGGGCTGGGCGTAGACCACCGTGTTGGGCGGACCGGTCAGGGCGATCCCACCATAACCCATGTTCACGGTCATCGAGTAGGCACCGGTCCCGCTGGCGAAGACCGACGAGCCCGAAACCCGGACGTAGTAAGTGGTATTGGGCGTGGCGTTTCTGATCGAGGCATCAATGGTCGCGCCATAAGTGGTGGGCGAGGCGGCGGTCTGAGCAAGCCCCTGGCCGTACGCGCTGTAGAGCTGAACCATCGGGCTCAGCTCGCTCAGGTTGGTCGACTGGATCTGCACGGTCAGGTTGTTACTGGCGTTGGCGGGGGTGGTAAACTTGAACCAGTAGAGCTGGCCGGTCACCGCGACGTCCTGATTGGGCAGCACGATCTGGTTGGTCCAACCGTTCATGAACTGGCTGATGTTGGCCGCGCGGCCGGGACTGAAATTGCTCGTCCCGGCGGCGATTCCGTCCTCGGCTCTCGGTCCCCAGACGTACTGGGCTCCCGCGATATCATCGTAAGTGAGGTTCTGCTTGATCCCGTTGTAGTAGGCATATTCGACCGCGTTCGGGTTCGACGACTCCCCCAGCCCGGCCACGGCGTGACCGATCTCGTGACTGGCGACGGTCTCGAGGTCGTAATCGTTGTTGATGTTCCAGGGCTGGGCGGTATTGAAGAAAATGTCGCCCGAGTCCGAACCGCCGTTGGCCGCCGGCGGCAACAGCGTGTAGGCCAGGATATTCGAGGCCTGGAAGTAGCCGCCGATCCGGATATCGCCAAAGCTCGATGACCCCTGCTGGAGATAACCCGAACCCGTCGGCGCTCCGTTATCATTCACCTGGACGAGGTTCACATTCGCATTCGTTTCCCACTGGGCAAAGGCGTCCTCGATCGCCTGGATCCAGTTCCCCGCGCCGAACTTGGCGTTCATCGTGCCGACGAAGTTGCTATTCACGCCGCCCAGATTGGTGCCGTCGGGCACGATGCTCCAGGTGATCCGGGTGCCGATCGCGAAATGGTTACCCGTGTAGGAGTACAGCAGCAACCGGTCTTCGAGCCCTTCGAGGTGGGGACGGACCGCTCGCTTACGTGACGTTGGCTCTCCTTTATCCAGTCGGAGGAACGGCATTCTCATCGGGAATCTCCTCATCGATGACCGAAGTGGGAATCGGGGTGCCTGGTGTCGGCCTCGTCTTCGAGAACCCTAGCTCACGACGAACCGGACCGGCCAATCCGGGAGGCATTCGCGAGCCATTCCGGCTATCATGATTCTTTCGGGCATCAATCGCCGTCCGCCGGCCCCGAGAATCACCCCTGGGAGACTCGATCCGTTGGCGAACCTCCGTGGCAAAGCAAGCAAAGGGCGATTCGATGCCTACCGCGCGGGCCTCTCGACCCCGAACCCGTCGAAACCGAAAGATTCCGGCCCCCGCCACCGGTCGATTGGCCGGCTCTACGTCGAGCTTTACCACCTCTTGAAGGGGCATCGGGGAGCGATCGCCCTGGCGCTTTTGACCCTCTCCTTCAGCACCACGCTCCGGCTCGTCCCGCCCGCCGCCACCAAGCTGGTGATCGACTGCGTCTTGCTCGGCCGGACCCTGCCGCCCTGGATTCCCGCCTGGCTCCCGATCGCCCTGACCCCTCGGGGACGGTTGTTCGAGCTGGTCGGCCTGGTTCTGGTGATCTCGGTTCTCGGGACCGCCGTCGGCCTCTCCGGGCGCTGGTTCGCCACCCGGGTCAGCAAGCGGCTCCAGGTCGCCGTCCGCCGCCGGGTCTTCGAGCACGCCGCGAGGCTCCCGCTCCATCGGGTCTATCAGCTCAAGGCGGGGGGAGCCGCCAGCCTCCTCCGCGAGGACGCCGGCGGCGTCGGCGAGCTGATCTTCAGCATGCTCTATAACCCCTGGCGGGCCGTCGTGCAGCTTCTCGGCGGCCTGGTGATTCTCGCCTGGGTCGACTGGCGACTGCTCCTGGCCGCCGTCGCCCTGGCGCCCGGCGTGGTGATCTCCGACCGGCTCTGGAACCGCAAGCTCCGGCCGCTCTATCGCGATGTCCGCAAGCAACGCCAGGAGATCGACGCCCGGGCCGCCGAGGCCTTCGGCGGGATGCGCGTCGTCCGGGCCTTCGGCCGCCAGCGCCGAGAGACCGCCCGGTTCGTCGGCTCGAACCACTTCATGACCCGCCAGGAACTCTTCGCCTGGTGGTGGTCGCGGATCGTCGAGATCGCCTGGGACCTCTTCCTCCCCGCCGCCTCGGCAAGCCTCCTCCTCTTCGGCGGGCTCAGCGTCCTGGAAGGCCGCTTGACTCTCGGCGACCTCATGATGTTCCTGGTTTACCTGGCCATGCTCCTCGAACCGATCGCCGTTCTGGCCACCAGCGCCACCGCGTTGCAGAACAACCTCTCGGGATTCGACCGGGTGCTCGACCTCCTCGAAGAACCTCGCGAGATGGTCGCCAACCCCGACGCGAAGGCGGTTTCCCGGTCGTCGGTCGTCGGCCGGATCACCATGAACGACGTGGGCTTTACTTATCCGACCGGCGAAGCGGCCGTGCTTCACGACATCTCGATCGACGTCGCCGCCGGGTCGGTCGTCGCCCTCGTGGGCCGTTCCGGAGCGGGCAAAACCACCCTCTGCAACCTGGTCGCGCGGTTCTACGACCCCACCGCCGGGTCGGTCCAGCTCGACGGCGTCGACCTCCGCGAGATCGAGGTCGAGAGCTATCGCCGGCTCCTCGGAATCGTCGAGCAGGACGTCTTCCTGTTCGACGGGACCATCGCCGAAAACATCGCCTACGCCGCCCGCCGGGCCAGCCTGGCCGAGATCCAGAACGCCGCGAGGATCGCCAACGCCGACGAGTTCATCGAGACCTTCGCCGACGGCTACGACACCTTGATCGGCGAGCGCGGCGTCCGCCTCAGCGGCGGCCAGAGGCAGCGCCTGGCGATCGCCCGGGCCGTCCTCGCCGACCCGGCCATCCTCATCCTCGACGAGGCCACCAGCAACCTCGACAGCGAGAGCGAACGACTGATCCAGTCGGCCCTGGCCAACCTG
>JAJYCH010000217.1 GCA_021778575.1 Planctomycetota bacterium | reverse complement strand
TGGTCGAGCAAGGGGTCGGTCACCGAAGGGCGGATCATCGCACTCGATGGCGAGGCTGGTCTTCAGGTGGATGTCCTTCGAGGCGGTTTGCACCTGGGCTACTGGTTTTTCCAGTACCGGGTCCACCTGGTCCGGCTGGTGACGGTCCCGCAAGGCAAGATCGCCTACGTTTACGCGAGAGACGGCGAGTCGCTCGCGCCGAGCCAGACGCTCGGTCGGATTGTTCCGGCCTGCAACGACTTCCAGAACGCCCGGGCGTTCCTCATCGGCGAGCGAGCCGGTGACGTCGATCCCGCCATCGGTCAGCGCGGTCGGCAGCGGGCGATCTTGCGCGAGGGTGTTTACGCGATCAACCTCGCGTTGTTCGTCGTGATGGCCGAGGACGAGGTTTATCGCCTCGAAGCGTCGGGTCGGCACGAACTCGAAACCCTGGTCGGCTGGCAGGCCGAGCTGAAAGCGATCGGCGGGTTCAGCCCGGTCGTCGTCGGCGGTCCTGTCTCGTACAAAGATCCGCTCAATCCCGGTCAGTCGGCGATGGTCGACGGGATCGGGATCGTCACGGTTCAGGATGGCCCGTCGCTCGGGCCTGACGAGATCATCGCTCCGGCGGTCGGCGTGGAACGGACCGACAAGCATTTCCACAACAATTATCAGGACCCCGAGGCGTTTCTCCGCGCCGGTGGCTATCGCGGTCGGCAATATTACCCGCTGACCGACGGTACCTACTTCATCAACCGCTGGTTCGCCGGCGTCGAGATGCTGCCCAAGACCGTCGTGCCGATCGGCTACGTCGGCGTGGTCGTGAGCTACTACGGCCGGACCGGTCAGGACGTTTCGGGCACGACGTTCCGCCACGGCGAACGGGTGGCCGAAGGCGAGCGCGGCGTCCTCGAACGACCGTTCGGACCGGGCAAGTACGCGTTCAACACTTACGCCGGTAACATCGTGCTGGTGCCGACGACCAACTTCGTCCTGCACTGGGTCACGGGCCGGTCGGAGGGGCATCGCTACGACGAAAGTCTCCGGTCGATCGACCTGGTCACCAAAGACGCTTATGAGCCGATGCTGCCGCTCTCGGTGGTCGTGCACATCGACTACCAGAAGGCGCCAGGGGTGATCCAGCGGTTCGGCGACGTCAAGAAGCTGATCACGCAGACGCTCGACCCGATGCTGAGCGCCTATTTCCGCGACGTGGCCCACAAGCGGACCATGCTCGCGCTCTTGCATGAGCGCGACTCGATCCAGCTCGAAGCCCGCGAGGAACTTCGTCGCCGGTTCTTTGAATTCGACATCGAATGCGTCGACGTCCTGATCGGCAAGCCCGACACCGCCGAGGCGGGCGGCAAGATCGAGACGCTGCTCGAACAGCTCCGTCTTCGTCAGCTCTCGATCGAGCAGATCGAGACGTTTGAACATCAGCGAGCCGCCGAGGTCAAGCAGCAGACCTTGAACGAGGCCCGAGCCGAGGCCGAGATGCAGGCCAAGCTGACGCAATCACTGGTGCAGGTCCGGATCGCGCAGAACGAGGGTGAAGCCGCGCTCGCCCGAGCCAGGAAGCAGGCCGAGCAGATGGTCGTCACCGCCGAGGCCGAGAGTCAGCAGCGCATCCTTGCCGGTCGAGGCGAAAGCTCGCGGCTCTTGCAGGTCGGCCAGGCCGAAGCCGCCGTCTTGCTCCAGAAGATCCAGTCGTACACCGACCCCCGGCTCTACGCCCTGGCGATGGTCGCCGCGCGGATGGCCGAGAGCAAGCAACCGCTTGTTCCCGAACGGATCTTCATGAGCGGCGGGGGAGGAAGTGGATCAGTTTCGAGCGACGCCAACGGTCTGGGCGGAGCGGCGAACCAGGGGGTCTTTGGCCTCTTGCTCAACCTGCTCGTCGCCGAGAAATCCGGCTTCAGCCCGGCTGATCCCGAGGCGATCAAGTCGCTCCAGCAGTTCGCCGACCGGATCAACCGCGAAGCGATCGAGATCGCGGACGCCGAGGCGATCGAGTCGGAGCCTCGGGCCGTCAATGGAGTGAAGAAGTCGTGATCACGTGAGCGTTTTTTGAGTACGACGTCGAAAAAACGCTGGGTTGGACGGAAAATCCAGGTGGAGGCCGCCGAGCGGCCTCTATCTGGATTCCAGCGTTTCCCGGAGTTCCCAGGCCGCTCGCTCGACGGCCTGTCGAGCGTGCCTTGATCGGAGATAGTAGCCGAAGAGGTCGAGCGGTCCGCCGGCCGAGGCGACGGAGACGGCGGAGATCTGCCGACCGTCGGGGCCAAGAACTTCGGCCTCGACAAACCCGCCGCCGTTGAACATCGGGCCGACCTTGACGGGCGTGATCATCGTCGGCAGCAGGGCCAGGTTCAACAGCGGGCGCGAGAGCTTGACATCGGTGATCGCCGCCTTGACCCGCGCGGAATTCGGGCCGGGCTGGTCGACGATCGGCCTGAGCTTGCCAAGCTGGGAACGAAGCGCGCGGTCGAGGCTGGTGGTCAGGAATTCGCGGCGTTTCGGGTCGCCGCCGGCCCGGCTTGCTTCGTCGACCAGCCAGGCCACCGGCTCGATATAATAGGAGTCGATCGGACCGACAACCGCGGCCGACGCGTTATGCGACTTCGCCCGTTGCAGCCCGAGCCCGTAATTCAGGTGGATCGGGTCCTTCTGAAGCCGGCTGTAATCGCTTAAATAGCCAGACTGTCCCGGTCGATACGAGGCGCAACCCGAACCCGACAGAAGCCCACAAAGGCTCGCCAGGAAGACCAGCCGCCGTTTCATGTTGTTGCTCATCCTGATCTCCCGAGGAGCAGAAGCGGCCGGTTCTCCGACGTGGTATAAGCAAATCATGGGTTTCTGGCAACACGGAGATGAGCCGACGGAGTCAACCTGGCGATGAAGCGGATTCCCTGGCCAACCCGGCTGACCGTCCGAGGGCTGATGGTCGTGGTGGCGATCATCGGGCTGGTGATCGGAATTGGTGTCGAGGGGCAGAGGCGCCGCGAGCGTTACGTCCGGCTGGCCCGGCAACATGCGATCATTCGTGAAGACCTCCATAAGTTTTTGATGATCATCCCTCCGGCAGACTCGGTCCAGTTCTTCGGTGATCGCCAGGCGATTGCCGACCGGGTCGGCTATCATGGTCGGATGAAGATGAAATACGAGAACGCCGCGAGGCACCCGTGGTTCCCGGTCGAGCCCGACCCGCCCGAACCCGACGAGTGAGTCAAGAGCTGGGGCGTGTCGCCTCGGAGCTTGGTTCGCTTTACAATTCTTCAGGGTCGATCGGGCCGATCGCTTTTATCATGGATCAAGCCGTTCGGAAGACCACGCGACGAGAGCCGAGTCATGGCGAATGAAACAACGAACGGACCGGGCTCGGGCTCGACGGGTTTATCGATCCTGCTGGTCGATGACGACGTCGAACTCTGCGAGCTGATGCAGGAGTTCTTCGCCCGGAGATTGATCCGGCTCGACACGGTCCACGATGGTCGACGGGCCTTGAATCGAGTCCTGGCGGGCGGGTACGACCTGGTTCTTCTGGATGTGATGATGCCGGGCATGGACGGTTTCGAGCTGCTTCGCCTGGTCCGTCGCCAGAGCCGGATTCCGGTCATCATGCTCACGGCTCGGACCGCTCAGGTCGATAAGGTCGCCGGGCTTGACGCCGGGGCCGATGATTACCTGCCCAAGCCGTTCGGTCCCGAGGAATTGCTGGCCCGGATCAGGGCGGTTCTCCGACGCGCCGGCGGTCCGGTCTCCCCTCGTTCCGAGACGATCGAGGTCGGTGGGGTCCGGCTCGACCCGTCGTCGCGCGAGACCTGGTGCGATGGCCGACGCGTCGAGATCACCTCGATCGAGTTCGACCTGCTCGAACTCCTGATCCGATCGGCCGGTCGGATCATCTCGCGCAACGAGCTGATGGCGTCGCTGTACCAGCGTCCGGCGTCGCCTTTCGACCGGGCTCTCGATGTTCATATCAGCCATCTTCGGAAAAAGCTTGGCGATCGCGGCGATCTGATCTGCACGGTCCGAGGGGCCGGTTATCTGTTTCGAGCGGGGATTGAAGGCGAGGCCGCTCGATGAGATCGCTGTTCACGACGATCTTGCTCTGGGGTCTGGCGACGATCGGGGTCTCGCTTCTGGGCTACTTCGCCACGTCGCGCTGGATCGATTCGCGTCGCCCGCGAATGGACGACATGATGGCGAAGACGCAGGCGCTCCAGCTTGAAGGGGCCAGGAATGCTCTGGGCGAGGGAGGGCCTGAGGAGCTGAGCCGCTACCTCCAACGGCTGAATGAGCTGTTTCGGGCCGAGCATTTTCTGATCGATGCCTCGGGAACCGATCTGGTCGATGGAACCGATCGCTCGGCGCTCCAGGCTCGGGCGTCGACGCGACGCCACCACGGTCCCCGCTCCTCGACCGAGATGGGCGTCCTGCTCCGGATACCCGAGGACGGCGGCTCGCGGTTGCTGGTCGTTGTCCCTCCGAGACCTCGGGGGGCGGATTTCTTTCCTTATTACTTGTGGATCTTGCTGGTGGTGATGCTGTTCGGCTACGGGCTGGCGGTCCACCTGGCGCGGCCGCTCCGGGGCTTGCGGCTGGCGGTCGACCGGTTTGGCCGGGGGGAGCTGGCGACCCGGATCAGCTCGAACCGTCGGGACGAGATCGGCGAGCTGGCCCGGGCGTTCGACCGGATGGCCGGACGGATCGAGACGCTGATGTCGGCCGAGCGTCGGCTCTTGCAAGACGTCTCCCACGAACTCCGATCGCCGCTGGCCCGGCTCGGCTTCGCGATCGAACTGGCACGCTCGGGGGGCGATCCAAAAGTCTCGCTCGACCGGATCAAGCGCGACGTCGACCGTCTGTCTTGCCTGGTCGGCGAACTTCTTCAACTGACCTCGGCCGAAGGAGACCCGCAGTCGCGGAACCTCCGGCTGGTTGGGGTCTTCGACCTGATGCATGAGCTGGTCGACGATTGCGTCGTCGAGGCCGAGGCCCGCCAGTGCCGGCTGGTCGTGATCGAGTCGGGAGATCTCGGCGGTCGGGTCCTGGGCGATCCCGAACTGCTCCGAAGGGCCGTCGAGAACGTCCTCCGGAACGCGATCCGGCACGCTCCCGAAGGGTCAAACATCGAGGTGAAGCTCGACGAAGGACCTGACGTCGCCACCTTGACGGTGCGCGATTTCGGGACCGGGGTGCCCGAGGAGTCGCTCGGGATGATCTTCGAGCCGTTCTTCCGGGTCGACGACGCCCGGAGCCGGGACAGCGGCGGCGTGGGGTTGGGACTCTCGATCGCCCGTCGCTCGATCGACCTCCACCGGGGGAAGATCGTCGCCACCAACGCGAACCCGGGCCTCCGCGTGACGATCGAGCTTCCGCTCGCCGCCGAGGGAGCGGAGGCCAACGTTCCCGAACGGCTGTAGCCCATCGCTTTCGTCACGAAACTGACGGATAATCGCTCCAGGCAAAAGCCAAGATTCCGGGCGAGGTTCGTTCAATCCGCCCGCTCTCTCCGGGTGAAGGGGGACGTCGTGATCCGCAAGCTGCCGTGGGCCTGTCTGCTCGGATGGTTGGGCGGAATGGGGTTGGTTCCGGGGTCGGCCCCGGCCGCCGAGCCAAAGCGCCCGAATATCGTTTTTCTGTTCAGCGACGACCATGCCTATCAGGCGATCTCGGCCTATAACGATCCGCGCAAGTTGATCGAGACCCCCTCGATCGACCGGATCGGTCGTCAAGGGATGCGGTTCGACCGCTGCCTGGTCCCGAACTCGATCTGCGGACCGAGCCGGGCGTCGATCCTCACGGGCAAGTATTCGCACATCAACGGATTCTATAACAACTCCAATAGCCGGTTCGACGGGTCGCAACCCACCTTTCCCAAGATGCTCCAGGGCGCTGGCTATCAGACGGCGATGATCGGTAAGTGGCACCTTGTCTCCGAACCGACCGGATTCGACGAGTGGCATATCCTGCCTGGCCAGGGTGTCTACTACAACCCGCCGATGATCCACAACGGCAAGCGGGTCAAGCACCAAGGGTACACGACCGACCTGATCACCGACTTCAGCCTCGACTGGCTCAAAGCTCGCGACAAGTCGAAACCGTTCCTGCTGATGTGCCAGCACAAGGCCCCGCATCGCGACTGGGAACCGCCGCTCCGCCACCTCGGTCATAATGGCGACCGCGTTTATCCCGAGCCCTCGACCCTCTTCGACAACTACGAAGGGCGCGGCAAGGCCGAGAGCGACCAGCAGATGACCATCGCCGAGACCATGACCCCCGGCGACCTGAAGCTCGTCCCGCCCAACGGCCTCACGTCGGAGCAGAAAAAAACCTGGGACGCCTATTACGAGCCCCGGAACGCCGCGTTTCGGTCGGCCAAGCTCGAAGGCCCCGACCTCGTCCGCTGGAAATATCAGCGGTACATGCATGATTATCTCGGCTGCGTCAAGGCTGTTGATGATAGTGTGGGACGGATTCTCCAGTTCCTTGATGACGAAGGACTGGCCGAGAACACGATCGTCGTCTATTCGAGCGACCAGGGGTTCTACCTCGGCGAGCACGGCTGGTTCGACAAGCGCTGGATCTTCGAGGAATCGCTCCGGACCCCCCTGCTCGTCCGCTGGCCGGGCGTGACCAAACCGGGAACCTCGACGGCGCAGATCGTCGCGAACATCGACTTCGCCCCGACCTTACTCGAAGCCGCCGGCCAGCCGATCCCGCCCGACATTCAAGGTAAGAGCCTGGTGCCGATCCTGAAGGGAGAGACCCCGGCCGACTGGCGGAAATCGTTCTACTACGAATATTACGAGTACCCCCAGCCCCACCACGTCCGGCCCCATTATGGAGTGGTGACGGAGCGTTACAAGCTCGTGCGCTTTTATGGGTCGGACGTCGACGAGTGGGAGCTGTTCGACCTCAAGACCGATCCCCAAGAGCTCCGGAATGCGATCAACGCCCCGGCCAATGCGCCGGTCGTCGCCGAGCTGAAGCGCGAACTGACCCGGCTCCGGACCGAGCTGAAGGTCCCTGACCAGATCCCCGAGGGGGCGACGGGGCAATCGCCCGCCCCTCGATCGAAACAGGCGCGTTAAGAATCGCACCCCGGAGATCCGGCACAGGCCGGCTAGTCGCGAGAATCGGTCGATTTTGCCCAGAAGTCGAACTTGGGTCTGTGGCAAACGTCGGTGGGTTGGTTAAGATGAAATGGTTGGGAATAGTGGGAGTGGAAATAGTGTGCCTTCCGTCCGGTTCCGTCTTCCTTCGCGGAGGTTGTCGATGATTCGCAGAGTTCTGGTGGCCTGGTTCTCCCTGGTCCTGGTGGTCGGCTTCGCGCTGATCTCGCCGGGCGGCCCGGTTATGGCCCAAAATCAGCCGGAGCCTCAGAAGTCTCCCGACGAACCGAAGAAGGAAGAACCCAAGAAGGAAGAACCGAAGAAGGACGAGCCCAAGAAGGACGAGCCCAAGAAGGACGAGCCCAAGAAGGAAGAACCCAAGAAAGACGAGCCGAAGAAGAAGGAACC
>JAJYCH010000216.1 GCA_021778575.1 Planctomycetota bacterium | reverse complement strand
GGTGGTCTCCATCAGGCGGTCCGTTGCTCCGGATACTTGACTCGGCCGTGGTAAATCCCGATCAGACTCTTGATCAGGCTTTCGCGGATCTCGGAGATCTCGCGGAGGGTCAGGCCACATTCATCGAACTGGCCGTCGTGCATTCGCTTGTTGATCAATTCGCGGACGAGGCCCTCGATCCGCGCCGGCGTCGGCTCGGAAAGGGTCCGGCTGGCGCTCTCGACGGCGTCGGAAACCATCAAGATCCCCGCTTCCTTCGATTGCGGTTTGGGGCCGGGATAGCGAAACGCTCCTTCCAGGACCGTCGCTCCGTCGGGGTTCGAGCCGCTTCGCTTGGTCGCCTCGTTGAAGAAGTATTCGACGAGGGTCGTCCCATGATGCTGTTCGATCAGGTCAATGATCGGCTCGGGCAGGTGATGCTGGCGAGCCAGATCGACGCCATCCTTGACGTGGCCGATGATGATCAAGGTGCTCATCGCCGGAGCGAGATTGGCGTGGCGGTTGGCCGCTCCCGCCTGGTTCTCGACGAAGTAGTGCGGCTTGAGCATCTTGCCGATATCGTGAAAGTAAGCGCCGATCCGGACCAGCAACGCATTCGCGCCGATCCGCTCGGCGGCGGCCTCGGCGATCGTGCCGACGGCGACCGAGTGGTTGTGCGTTCCGGGAGCCCGACGGACCAGTTCCTGGAGCAGCGGGTGGGTGATGTCGCCCAGCTCCAGCAGGCTGATTCCGGTGACGATCCCGAAGCCGGTCTCGACAAACGGCAGGCTGCCGCCGAGGAAGAATCCGGCCATCAAGCCCCAGCCGGCCCGCCAGAGGCTATCATCGCAAACCAGGGTGATCGGCTGGTCGTTCCAGAGCCCGGTCGCCCAGGTCAGCACAGCGTAGCCGAAGGCGCAGAGCGCTCCGACCTTGATCAGCTTGGTTCGCGTTCGGACCTCGTGAAGGCAGAGGACGCCCATCGACGTTCCACCCATCAGAACCAGAAAATGGCCGATTCCAGCGCTCATGGCGACGGTGGTCAGCAAGCTGAGCGCGAAGGTCACCATCAACGCAAAGTGTGGGTTATAGGCGATCGCCAGGATCATCGCCGCGATCGCGACCGGGAACAACTCGGCGTTCCAGGGCTGGATCGCCAGGAGTCGAGCCACCCCCAGCGCGACGACCGAGAGCATGCAGATCGAGAAGATCCGTCGGAGGTCGCCGGCGATCAAGGGTTCGTGACGATGGATGTAATAGCCGATCAGCGCGAACATGGCGGCGGCCAGAACCAGGACCGCGACGGCTCGGCGCAACCGGCTCCCGATCGAGAGCTGGGCCTTGGCGACCTTGTGTTCCTCGCCCAGCAGGAGCAACTGCTCCTCGCCGATTTCCTGTCCTTGTTCGACCAGAAGCTCGCCCCGACGATAGACGTCCTCGACGTCGGCGACCGATTCGCGGGCCTTCTCGCGGAGCTTGTTGGTGTACGGCTCCTCGAAAGTCAGCGTCCGGTAGCTCGCGAGTCGTTCGGCGATCAGGTTGAAGATGCCCAGGCCAAGACTGGGCGGTTGAAACGCGGCGATGAACTCCTTGCCGACCGGATTCTCCGGTTTCTCGATCCGCTCGCGCATGACCCGATCGCGTTGGACCAGGTGGGCCTGGCCTCGGGGTTGCGATTTAAGATGGATCGCGAGGATCAGGCTGGCTTCCTCATGCCGGGGGAGAACGTCGGCACCCAGGACACCGTCGCGGATCAGCGGCTCGAACGCCTTGTTGATCCGACGGCGGAGGTCTTCGTGTCGTTCGGGGGTGTCGCTGGCCTCGCGAATGTCGTCGTAGAGCGCGGGGCTCAGCTTCCACTGGGCCCGGAACGATTCGGGAACCGAGTCGAACGTCGGCGATTTGGCGATGGCGTCGACCAGGTCGTTGAGCCGCTCGGCGAGGTTCAAGATGGGGTCGGGATCGTTGATCAGCGACGGCGGGACCTGGTCCGCTTTCGCTTGCCGCTCGGTATTGGTCCGGATCAGGTTACGGCGCTGGAACTGCTCGACGTTGACACGAATCTCGCGGTCGGGCTTTTGCCCCGCGCGATAGGTGAAGAACGGCCCCGAGCCGTGGACGATCGCGGCGGTGGCGATGATGGCGAGGCCGACGACGGCGAGGCGAGCCAGCCGATCCCGTTGCCGGGCCAGGCGGCCCTGCTGGAGGGCGATGGGGTTGGAGGGCCGTAACTGGGCCCGGAATAATTTGGGGCGACGTTTACCAAAGCTCATGGATGGTCTTCACCAAGCGAGTTCAACGGGCCGAAGCCCATCCCTCGCAGGAGTGCGTCGCGCCGACTCCGGCGCAACTCTCGCCCGCCCCCCGGCTCACCCGAGGGGCGGACTCCTGCCTCACTCCGAGGCGGGTGGACCGACCACGCCCGGGGGGGGCTCGGAGTCGGCCCGGCGGGGCAACTCCGAATCCGCCCGGCGTTCCGGTTCGGTTTCTTCGTAAGCGTTGACGATCGCCTGGACCAGGGGGTGGCGCACGATGTCCGACCGATCCAGAATGGAGACGCCGATTCCCGGGACGTTCCGCAACCGCTCGACCGCGTCGGCCAGGCCGCTCACGGTCGCCGGTGGCAGGTCAACCTGGCTCGTATCGCCGGTCACGACGATCCGGGCGTTGGTGCCCATCCGGGTCAGGAACATCTTCATCTGCGGCACGGTTGCGTTCTGCCCCTCGTCCAGGATGATGACCGCGTCGTTCAGGGTCCGACCTCTCATGTACGCCAGGGGGGCGATCTCGATCAGGTCATTACCCATGTAACGGCGGATCTGGTCGTAATCCATCAGGTCGTGCAAGGCGTCGAGCAAGGGACGCAAATAGGGGTTGATCTTGGCCTCAAGGTCGCCGGGAAGGAACCCGAGATGCTCGCCGGCCTCGACCGCCGGTCGAACCAGCACGATTTTCTTGATCTTTCCCTTGCGAAGCTCGGCCACGGCCTGGGCCACGGCAAGGTAAGTCTTTCCCGTTCCCGCCGGCCCGATGCAGAACACTAGCTCATGATCGCGAAGGCAGGCCAGGTATCGAGCCTGTCCTTCGGTCCGGGCCCGGACAACCTTGTTCCCCTCACGGATCTCCACGGCGGGAGACCCGTTGTCGGTTTCGATCCGGGAGCGAGCTTCGATCAGGTCGGCCACGTCGCCCGCCGAGGCTGTTCGGCGTCTCCGGAAATACCCCTTCAGTTCCTCAAGAACTTGCCGGGCCAGCTCGACCCGTCGGGTATCCCCTTCGACGCGGACTTCGCCGTGCCGGGCGACCAGTTTAACTCCAAACGCGTCGCGAACCTGACGAAGGAACTGGTCCCGGCTGCCGAATACGGCAAGCTCTTCGTCGTGGCTGTCGAGCGTGATCGTGACTTCGGACATGCCCTGCCTTTCGACGGACTCGGTCTCGCGCGACAACCACGCGCAGCCATGCAACCAAGTTCCAGGCCGGCTCACTTGACTTGATATTATGGGGCGAGATCGCGGAAAAACGCAACGTCGCTTGCCAGCCCGGAACAGAATTTCGGGAGCGTGAACCTTTTAGTACGCATTGGAGGCCGAAAGGTTCGCGCTGGGTAGCGGGTCGCTCCGCTGGGTAGCGGGTAGCTCCGCTGGGTAGCGGGTAGCGGGTAGCGGGTAGCGGGTAGCGGGTAGCGGGTAGCGGGTAGCGGGTAGCGGGTAGCGGGTAGCGGGTAGCCAGATATGGGAAGAGACATCGCTTCCATGGTCATCTTGTCTTAGTCTTCTCTGACCGCTGACCGCTGAAAGCTGACCGCTGAAAGCTGACCGCTGAAAGCTGACCGCTGAAAGCTGACCGCTGAAAGCTCAGAGAACCTGCACAACCCGGTGATCGATCTGGAACTTCCGCCCCAGGGGCGACTTGTGGTCGAAGATCCCCAGGCCGAGATTCGCGGCCAGGGCGATATGCTGGGGCTGGCGGATGTCGAAGCCTTCCCGCTCGGCGTCGGCGCCCAGCTTCCCTACCGATCCCACCGGCGCCAGGCCCATCGACTTGCGCTTGGCGTCGATGATGTCCCACTCGACGTGATCCAGCGCCACGGGGTCGGTCGCAACCATCAGCGCATTGTATTCCCAGGTCCAGTGGGCGTTTTGCTCGGACGAAAACGGCCCGCCCTGATAGACGCCTCGGATCGCGTCCATGATCTGGAGCACGCATTTCTTGCGGATGATCGGATGGTTGACCACCTGGGGGATGAACTGGTTGCAGACGTTGGTATCGGGCGTGCTGTGCGACCGGGCCACGTTGTTGGTCAGCCCGTGGCTCATGTTCTTGAGCGCCCCGGTCACTCCGGCCGAGCCGTGGTCCTTCAACACCGGCAGCATGACCAGCTTGTTGACCCGACGCGTGACGACCAGGGCCAGGTGCGACCGGAAGTTCCGGTCGTCCTTGAGGTCGGCTCCGTGCGAGACCAGGTTCATCTCCATGAATTCGTCGGGGTCGTAACCGGCAACGGGGTCATTGCCAGGCCAGGACTGACGGAGCTGCGTGCCGTCGGCCTCGGGAGTGACCCCGCCCCAGAGAATTCCGGCGGGAAGGGCTTCGTGGATCTTCGAGGGGAGGAGTTCCTCCTTGTAGCGGTCGAAGACGATCATGTCCTTGATCTTCACCCCGGCCGACTTCAGCCCTTCGATCACTTCCAGAACCAGTTCCGGCGACGAATGAGCCAGCGGATAGCCGTTAGGGACGACCTTGATCCCGACCACGTCGCCGGGCTCGAAGAACGACCGCCAGGCTTCGACCGGATCATCCGAGCCGGTCAAGTTGGTCAGCGCCGTGCCCAGCGATTTCCGGATCGCCTCCTGGTTCTTGACGCCCCCCTTGATCATCGCCGGGTTCCGGGCCTCGACCACTCGACCGGGATAAGGGCCAGGAATGCCGAGCTTGCCGGGCGGGATCTTCGAATCCTTCGCCGCCCTCGGCTCCTGAGCCGAAGCATGCAGCCCGGCGAGAACGGGTAGGCTGGCCATTCCGGCGAGGAACTGACGGCGGCCGACTCCGCCGCAGGGATAAGGCTTCGACATGGCTGGCTCTCCGACTCGTCGCGGGTAGTCCTTACTCTCGATTGTCGCCCAATCGTCCTGGCTCGGCCAGAGCCCTGTTCAAGCCGGTTCGTCGTTGAACACTTGCTTGGTCTGATGAGGCAAGCAATAGACCGTATCGATCACGGAGAGCTTCGGATAGAGCCCCAGGAAGAACCCGGCCATCCCCAATCCTCCGGGCAGTTCCAGCGTGGGCTCGGTCAGCAAGGCCGTCCCGTGTGCCTCATCGAGAAACCGCCGATGGCACCAGAGGACGAACGGATGGGCTTTCTCCTCGATAAAGAAATAGTCGAGTTCGCCGTCCGGTGGTGGCTCGAACGGGGCGATCGCGACGAGATCCTCGGGCGTCCACCAGACGCGAACCGGCATTTTCTGGGCCGACTCGATGATGATCGTTCCCTGACCGTCGAACAACCGTGGCTCAAGTTCCGGCCAGGCGATCCATCGCTGTTTCGCTTGCATGGCCCGCTGGAATTGCCGCTCGCCCCGTTTCTGGATCAGGACGACCACGAGCACCCAGATCGGGGCGGTAACGGCGGAGAGCAGCAAGAGAAAGAGAAACAGGGGCAGAAAAAAGATCTGAAAGGGACCACGAAAGGATAAGTTCAAGAACCGATGAACGATCCCGGTCATCCTGGAGTTCGCTGAAGTTGGCGGAACGTACTCGGTTTTCATGCCTAAATCATCGGAAACCACGCTGACACCGTCAACCAGGACTGGTTCGCGACTGCCGAGTGAGGTTCGAGCTGCCGGCCCAGGCCCTTGTCATCGGAAATTGCCGCGACTACATTTCCCCGGTCCTCCCGTTCATCAAGACGGGTCAAGGAACCGATTTCTCTGAAGGAGTCCGATTCGATGTCCACGAAACAAGCCGGGATGTTCCTGACCTTGATCGCCCTGATGATTCCATCCGCCAGCCTTCGCGCAGCGGACGATAAGGTCGACGGGGATCTCAAGAAGGTTCAAGGGAAGTGGTCGGTCCCATCGGCGAATGGCGAGGGGAAGGTTACTTACACCATCACCGGCAAGAAGCTCAAGGTTGTCGCTCCGAGCCGGACTTACGAGATGGAGTTGACCCTCGACGAGGCCGCCAAGCCCGAGAAATCCATCGACTTCAAGATCGTCGAAGGCCCCGACGACGCCAAGGGGAACACTTCCAAAGGGATCTACAAGTTCGATGGCGAGAAGTTCGTCTTCTGCTTCGCCCCGCAGGGGGACCGGCCCACCAAGTTCGAGATGGAAGGGTATGAGAAGATCCTGGTCAGTCTGACCAAGGAAAAAGAGTGAGCCCCACTGGTCGATTCCCGTGTTGACGGCGGGGACATCGCGGACCGGCTCCGGTCGAGGTTCGGTTGCATGGTCGAGATCGAGCGCGACGACCGCAATCACATGGTTGGGCCAGCGACGCCGGGCCGTCAAATCAGCGAACTCCTCCAGATTGCCCCGACGAACGCAGACGGCCAGGTCGCGAAAGCTCGCGAGCCTGGCCGTATCGGGGGGGGAAGCTCCGTCAAGAGTTCCGTTTGTCTGAAGGTCAGCGAGCTTCGAGAGTCTGAGCCTTGCGGATCAGTTCGAGGAACTCGCCGCGATAGCCCGAAGCGTTCTCGCGAACCACTTGCTCGGCCATCTCGACCAAGCCGGGCCAGGTCAAGGTTCCCTTGTAAGGGGAGTTCCGCAGGAGCATCCCGAAGCCGGCGACGCTGGCGGCGAACCGATAGTCATCCGAGGCGGCCGAGAAGTCGTGCCCCTGGTCAACGGCCGGGAACGAGATCAGCTTGCTGACGTCTCCATCCGGGGCCTTGTAGCGAAGGTCCACGTTGAGGAGTTCCGGGCCTTCCTCGCGAGCGGGTTCGGCACCCGGCTCCGTGCCCTTGGGCGGGACGATCTCATAAAGAGCCGTCACGCAATGCCCGGCGCCGATCTCACCGGCATCTTTCTTGTCGTTGGCGAAGTCCTGGGCCGCCATCACCCGGTTCTCGTAGCCGATCAAGCGGTACGAGGCGGTTTTGGCCGGGTTGAACTTCACCTGGATCTTGACGTCCTTGGCGATCGTCACAAGGGTCCCGCTCACCTGTTCGGCCAGGACCTTGCGGGCCTCCTTGATCGTGTCGATGAACGAGTACTGACCGTTCCCCTTATCGGCCAGGTTTTCGAGCTTGTCGTGCTTGACGTTCCCCCGGCCGAAGCCGAGGACGCTGAGCGAGACGCCGGTCTCGCGCTTCTTGACGATCAGGTTGTCGAGATCCGCCCCTTCGGTGACGCCGACGTTGAAGTCGCCATCGGTGGCCAGGATCACGCGGTTCGTCCCTCCTTTGATGAAGTTCTGGACCGCGATATCGTAGGCGAGCTGAATCCCCTTGCCGCCGTTGGTCGAACCGCCGGCCTGAAGTTCTTCGAGCGACGACAGAATCCGCTCCTTCTGCGAGCAGCTTGT
>JAJYCH010000215.1 GCA_021778575.1 Planctomycetota bacterium | reverse complement strand
TTTGCCCTCTTGGTTTTCGGGCAATTCTCACGCCCCAGGCACGACCAGGACTAAGGAATTAATGGGCTTTTCGTAAGTGCCTGTGGTCATGAGAATTGCGACGACAACCATACCAGGGTGGCAGGGGTTACGGTACCCCGTAACCCCGGTCTTCCACCGGTCTCGGTGGCGGCTCGATGATCCCCGAAGTAATGGGTGGCTTTCGCACGGCGAACGCGATCAGCAACCCCAGGCCGATCACCAGGACCACCCCGTTCAGGTTTACCGATCGCTTGTGGAGGCGGTCGAACAGCGGGGCGAACTCCGGCCCGGCGTCTCGGGCGGCGTTGATCGCTGGAGTCAGCGAGTTCCCGCAATAGAGCAGGATCAGCAGCGAGACGATGATCAGGATCGCCTGAATTCCGACCATCGGTCCGCGCAGTTCGGGAGTCGTCAACGGCCCGCAAACCAGAGCGGGCAGGGCACAGGCGGTGCTGATCACTCCCCACTTATAATAGATGGGAAACAAGGCCCGGACGAACTTGCCGCCGGCTTCAGCTCCGAGAACCTGAAAGATGATCGGGGCGACCGCGAACGAGAAGAACAGAATGCTTCCCACCCAGGACGTCAGGGCGATCAGATAAACGCTATTGAAGATCGCCAGGAGCACGGGAGCGGTCACGGTCGTTGATCTCGTTGGAATGAAGTGTCGTCAACCCTTCGCCACGATCCTCGGCGGGGCCAGGCCGGCTCCCAGACCGCCGTCGACGCCCCAGATCTGGCCGGTCACCCAGCTTGATTCGGGACCGAGGAGGAAGGCGATCGCCGCCGCGACGTCGGCGGGCTGACCGATCCGGCCGAGCGGGTGCATCGCCTCGCTGAACGCCCGGCTGGCCTCGACCTTCAGCAACGGCGCGGCCAGCGGCGTTTCAGTCAAGCCCGGCGCAACGGCGTTGATCCGGACGTTCTGGCGAGCATAAGTGATCGCCGCCGACCGGACCATCCCCTCGATCCCCGCTTTCGCGGCGGCGATGGTCTCGTGGTTGTTCAGACCCTGACGGGCCGCCACCGTGCTGACCAGGACGATCGACCCCGACGCTTGCTTCCGCATCACCCCGAGCGCGGCCTTGGCGGCGAGGAAAGCGGTGGTCAGGTTGACGTGGAGAGTCTCGGTAAACTCTTCGAGGGACGTCAGGTGAAGCGGCTTGAGCCGGATCGAGCCGACGCAGTGCGCCAGGCCATCGAGCTTGCCGAACCGCTCGACCGCCAGACTGACCGCTCGGTCGAGGTCTTCGAGTCGTCCGGCGTCTCCCGCGACCGCCAGGCTGGACTCGCCCAGCTCCGCCGAGAGCGCCTCGATAGCCTCGCCCCTCCGACCGAACAGGACGACCGAATCCCCCCGGTCGACCAGCATCCGGGCCAGTTTCGAGCCGATGCCGCCCGCACCTCCGGTGATCAGCACGCACTGTCCGGCCATGATGATTGCCCTGCTTCCCAATGACGAAACGAACCCAACGGAGTGACAGCAAGTCGCCCAAGGCGTTGTACGCCCCGCTCCGGCCCGGTCAAGCGGTCGCGTTGGGTTCGTTTTTCCAGGACGTTCGAAACGAAGCAGGCCCGGGACGCGATGTCCCGGGCCTGGTTTCGCTAAATCGTTACCGGAAGAGAGGTTCCGGCTGATTGGCTTCGTCTTGGATCAGGGGCTGCCGGTGCTGGCTCCGCCGTTCCGGCTCTTGATCACCTGGTCGAGCAGGGCCTTGTTCATCGGCTTGGGTTTCTTTTTGGCGGCGGGTGGAGGCGGCGGAGCGTTGGGGTCGTCGTCATCGGCCTTCGAGGAGCCCGTGGGATAGAGCGGCTTGTCCATCCCGGGAAGCTGCTTGAAGTTCTCGGCCGGCGGAACGGCGACGGCGTTGGGGCCGATCGGCTTGGCGGTCTGGGTTGACGGCGTGGGGGGCAACGGCGGCGGAGGATTCGCGTCTCCCGGGTTTTTCGGGAGGGGCCGCGACCGGGGCGGAGTGGCCGAAGGGACCGGGGCTCCGCCGACCACGAAGGGGGGCGGGAACTGGGGATTATCCCCCGGCGATCGAACGAACTCGGCGCTCTCGTCGTAATTCGAGATGGTCGAGCCGCTTTGAGGGATCATGGTCCCTGGCCCGACGGCTCCGCCCGGCCGACCGGCGAATGACGCTTCCGCGCCGCCGTTCGACGCTGGAAATCCGGGTGTTCCGGCCGGTCGTCCTGATCGATCGGTGGCGAACCCGTCGTTGCCCATCGGTTCGGGGTTGGAGCTGTTGAAACCTGGTCGAGCCGCCAGGGCGTTCGGGTTCGCCATGCCCCCTGGGCCGTTGGCGGGGGGTCGGACTCGTTTGATCCAGGTCACCAGGATCGCGTAACCGGGATCATTCGGCCCCTTGAAGATCGCGTTCCGATAGCCACCGTGCGGGACCAGGCCCGCCGAGAGTAGCTCGCTCCGCGACGGATCATCGGGGTTGACCAGCCGAAGCGTGGCGTCGAGGTTGGCCCGGAGAATGTCTGTGTTGTTCTGTTCATGTCGATTCTTGGCTTCGACGAGCTGGAAGCTCCCTTGATACTTCTCGTTATGGCATTTCACGCAGTTCTGTTGCAGAACCGGTTGAACGTACTGAGCGAACTCGTTCGCCCGCTTCACGGCCTGGGCGGCGGGCAGGTCGAAGATCTGCGGCAGTCCGTTGTAGTGTCGTTTGCCCTGGATCACTCTCGGATCGAGATCGGCGGGGACGTCGGCCGAGGTCCGGCGGACCTCGGAATCGACGGCGGGTCGCTCGGAGGCCGCCAGGTTGTAGAGCATCCGCTCGACCTCCCGGTCCCCCGGGCTCAACCGCTCGACGGCTTCGAGCTGTTCTCTGGCCTGGGGGATCAGCTTCTCGGTCAAGCACCACTTGGCGAGCTTGACGCGCTCGAAGGTGTCGCCTTCGGGAAGTCGGGCGACCTGGAACTGGTACAGTTCCTCGACCGAACCGGCGGCCTTCAAGACCATGTTCTTGGGGTAGGGGACCGGTCCCCCGCTCCCTTTGAGACAGAAGGCCTTGGCGACGGGGACGTCGATGATCTCTCCTCGAACGACCTTGCCGGAAGACAGCAGGAGCGCCCTGTACGTCGCGGGAGACGTCGGCGCCGAAGTCGGGGGGCCTTGGGGGGCCGGCGCGTCCTGTCCGAAGGCAACCGAGGTCGCCAACCAGAACAAGCCAGGCGAGGCAAGGCCGACGATGAGGGGTCTGATTTGGGGTGGCATAGTGGCGGGAAATTAGCCACGCCCCTACAATCCGTCAAGGCAATCATTCGACCATTTTTTTCCGCGATTTAATCCTCAAGTTCGCGAGGCATAGCGACCGATAATGGCCCATTTTGAATCGTCCGCCGAACTCGATGCCCTGGTCGGTCATGTCGTCGTTCTCGACCTGAAGTCGAGCTACGTTTGCCTCGGCACGCTGGAGGTGATCGACCCGTTGTTCTTCGTGGTCATCGACGCCGACCTGCACGACTTCCGCGACAGCTCGGCCACCCGCGAGGTCTACGTCTACGACTCGGCCCGGCTGGGCATCCGTCGGAACCGGGCGCGGGTGCTGGTCCGTCGCGATGAGGTCGTCGCGCTCACTCGGTTCGCTGATATCGCGGAATCATGATCGAAGACCACTCGCGTAATGGCATGGCTTGTGCCAGAGTAGAGAAGTGACCGGATATTACGAGCGACCCGGCGAATACTCTCCCGGTGACGCCTGAGACCGGTGTCCCTAACTGATTTCGAGGTGACTGACCCATGACACGACTCCGATGGTTCCTGGCCCTGCCGGCGCTCATTGTCGCCCTGTCGGGGCCATCGCACGCGGCGGATATCCGCGACAAGGCCGATCTGTTCTCCGCCGAAGCCGTCAAGAAGGC
The DNA here is from genome assembly GCA_021778575.1 of Planctomycetota bacterium. Taxonomy (GTDB): domain Bacteria; phylum Planctomycetota; class Planctomycetia; order Isosphaerales; family Isosphaeraceae; genus Tundrisphaera. The sequence goes on along the minus strand of JAJYCH010000215.1, from coordinate 3,621 downwards.
CGAGAATGAGCTCGATCGGATCGAGGCCGAATACAAGGTGCCAATCCGGATCGAGACCATCACCACTCTGGATGGCGAGAATATCGACACCGTGCTGCGCAAGCACGCCAAGGCGATTGACGCCCATGGTCTTTACGTCTTGATCGCCAAGAAAGAGCACAAGGCCGAGGTCGGCGAGGGGATGCAGTACGCCAAGTACATCACGCGATCACGGACGGTCGCCATTCGCGACACGATTCTCGCGGAGTTCAAGAAGGGGAATTTCGACGCCGGACTGACGAAGGGAGTCGACAAGATCGACTCGATCCTCTCCGAAGCCCGGGCCGAAGCGGGGGGCTCGCTCAAGCCGAGCACCCCGGGAACTCACAAGACGGGGCAAGTTGCCACGCCGGCCGGTCGGCCTGCGGGTAAACCTTCGACTGGAGGCGGTATGGGACTCTTCTTGACGATTGGCCTGGGCCTCCTGGTTCTGTTCATTGTCATCCGGGTGCTGGGTGCCCTGTTCTCCGGTGGTAACCGGGCAGGCTATCAGCAGCGGCCGATGGGCGGCGGGATGGGTGGACCAGGCTATGGCGGTGGCATGGGTGGACCAGGCTACGGCGGTGGTGGTGGCGGAGGCGGCGGATTCATGTCGAGCATGTTCGGCGGAATCGGCGGAGCCCTTGCCGGGAACTGGCTTTACGACCAGTTCTCGGGTCGACACCACGACAGCGGGATGGGCCAGACCTCCTCGAACTACGACACCGGTGCCACTGGCGCCGAAGCTCCGGCCAACGATGATTTCGTGACCCCCGACGACGGCGGTGGCGACTGGGGAAGCGGCGGCGGCGACACCGGCGGCGGTGGCGACTGGGGCGGTGGCGGCGGTGATGGTGGTGGCGGCGGTGATTGGGGCGGTGGCGGTGGCGGCGGTGATTTGGGCGGTGGCGGTGGTGGCGGCGATTGGGGCGGCGGCGGCGGTGATGGCGGTGGCGGCTGGTAAGTTCGCTCGTCCGTTCGCTCTGGTCTGACAAATCACTCTCCAGGAGACGGCCGCGGTTGACCTCAAGGGGTCGGCCGCGGCTTCTCTTGGTTTCTGGGGTTGATTGTTTTGGGGAGACAGAGAGTCAGGCGTCGTTCACCTTGCCCGGTCGTTAAAACCTGTGTACACTATCACTCTCGCAATGCCATGACGAATGGAAAAAAAGCTGTCGAGAAGGATCTCCGGTCGTGATGACGATCCAATTTGCCGTGCTGGCCAGCGGATCTCGCGGGAACTCCAGCCTGGTCCAGACCGGTCACGCCGGATTGCTGATCGACCTGGGGCTGGGACCAAAAACCCTGTCGAGCCGGCTCGATGAGGTCAATTCGAGCCTCGATCGGATCGGCACGGCGGTCCTCACTCACACGCATGGCGACCATGTCCAGGAGGCGACGCTCCGGCTCCTGGCTCGCGGTAAAGTTCCGCTCTATTGCCACGAGGGGCACCGGGTCGGGCTGGCTCAGAAAGCGACGTTCGGGGAACTCGACCGGTTGGGACTGGTCCGCCACTTCGATGACCGGCCGTTCTTGACGCCGCTGGGGCTCCGGGTCGAGCCGGTGGAATTGAGCCACGATGGCGGGCCGACTTTTGGTTTTCGGATCGAAGGGCGGAGCGAACGTGGACGCCGACCGGCATCGGTGGGCTACCTGACCGATACCGGCTGCTGGACCGAGGCGATCGCCGACGCGATGGCGGATGTCGATGCCCTGGGCGTCGAATTTAACCATGACGTGACGCTTCAGCTCAATTCGGGGCGGTCGCCGCACCTGATTTATCGGAATCTGGGGGATCGGGGGCATCTCTCGAACGACCAGGCGGCGGGTCTGGTGGCGGCGGTCCTGGCGCGGTCGAGTCCGGGATTGGTCCGCGACGTGGCCTTGCTCCACATGAGCGATCAGTGCAACCGACCTAAACTGGCCCTGGCGGCGGCCCGGGCGGCGGTGAAGGCCGCGGGTCGCCGGGTGGCGGTCCATGCCGCGAGCCAGTCCGAGGCTTCGCCGAACCTTCAGGTCAAGGCGGGGCTTCGGCGGCGCAAGACCGTGGCGTGCAGCCTCGACCTGTTCCCCTGGGAAGCGGCCTGAACTCGCTCAACGATCGAAGGGCTTCACGCCATGGCCGACTATTTCCTGAGCGATGTTCACCTCCGGCTCGACCAGCCCGATCGAGGACGTCGACTCGCGAGGATGGTCGATCGCCTGAACGCGGAGGATACCCTGACGATCGTCGGAGATCTCTGCGATTTCTGGTTCGCCGCCCGCCAGCGTCAGGCCGATCCCATGACCTGCGCCGGGTTGCGAGCGCTCGCCGGATTTCGCGATCGAGGGGGCTCAATCACGATCCTCGCCGGCAACCACGACGGCTGGCTCGGACCGTTCTATGAGCAAACCCTGGGCGCGACGTTTATCGCCGACAAGCTGGAGACCGAGGTTCAGGGTCTGAAGCTTCAGATTGCCCACGGGCACCGGCTGGGGGCACAGACCCCCTGGAAATCGATTCTCAAGAGTCGGGTGTTTCTCGAAGCGTTTCGCCGGGTCCCCGATCCGCTGGCCGATGCGCTGGGATCACTGCTCAAACGAACCAACTCGAAAAATCAAGAAGAATTCGACCGCAAAGGGATCGCGGCCTACCAGCGCTACGTGGCGAGTCTGGTCGGGCCGTTCGACCTGGTGATCCTCGGCCACGTCCACAGCGCGATCGACACCGGTCCCGGTCGCCCCCGTCTGGTGATTCTGGGGGGATGGTACCATCAGTCAAGTTATCTCGTCCTGGAACGTGGGTCAATTTCACATATCGTTGAGTCGAAATGGGATTGATGGTCATCGACGGTGTGATTTTTCCAGAAGGGCTTGCCAAACCATGAAATCGGGTCGATAATTCCTTCGACGGTTGAAAAGAGCCGAGGATACTCCGAGGACTCCAGTTCTTGATGATTGCATTGGTGTTGGTCTTCACCACCTGGATACCGATAGATCACGAGCCTCGGCCCGAGGCTCTGTCAGCGATCGGCGTGGCGAATTCTGATCGAGAACCGGTGCCGACTCTGGAGTTCATGAACTCGCGCAATCCTGCCAATGGCTCGCTCCCGCCTCTCAATTCGGACAAGCTGATCGGGGACGAGATCGAGGATTCCGAGGAGGACGAAGGCACGTTCCCCGGATTCGATAGTCCCGTCGATATTCCCCGGTTTTCGACGATTCTTCGATCGCTAATCTCTTCCTCGCCTATCGATTTCCTCTCTTCCACGCCCCGCTCTCCTCGCCTGCGCTGCTGAGTGAGATCGACGTTGATCTCGCTCGTTCACTCGATCGTTCCACCCCGGTGGATCACGGTCTATTAGCCAGTCGATCACCACGATTCAATTATTGATGGTCACGAGGGGTCAACCCGAGAGTTTCTTCTCGGTCAAGCTCGATCTCAGATCGCGCGGTGTCGCTTTCGCCGTGCTGTTATTTGGCCGAGATCCACTTCATTTTCGACAGGGAATGCCTGGCTTCGAGTTCAACGTGACTGACCTGGTTTGAGTCCTTGATGGTGGTTTGCCGACCCGGCGGCCCCGACCCGCGTTCTCGCTTCGCGTCCCCGGGGGGGAAGACGCGAAG
>JAJYCH010000214.1 GCA_021778575.1 Planctomycetota bacterium | reverse complement strand
AGATGCCCGATTCGAATGGGACGAACGTGGATCGTCGCGAATTCCTTCAGGCCGGTGTGGCGGCAACGGCCGCCGCGGGCCTGGTGATGGGTCGGACCTCGGCCCAAGGCGCGGATGACGTCAAGGCCGACGGCAACAAGCCGGTTCTGCCCCGACGGATGCTGGGCAAGACCGGCGTCGAGGTGACGCTGCTCAATCAGGGGACCGTCGGCCAGCCCGCGGCGCTCGACCGGCTCCTGCGTTACGCCTATCGCGAAGGCGTCCGCTACTTCGATACCGCCGAAGGGTACAAGAACTCCGAGAAGGTCATCGCCGACTGGTTGACCGCCTCGCCCGAGATCCGCAAGACCATCTTCCTGGCCACCAAGAGCGGCGTGAAGTCCCCCAACGACATGCTCGCCAAGCTCGACCAGCGCCTGGCCAACCTCAAGACCGATTACATCGACCTCCTGTTCTTCCACGGTCTCGAAACCAATCAGACCGACTGGCCCAAGAGCAAGGAATTGAAGGAAGCCGCCGAGGCCCTGAAGAAGACCGGCAAGGTCAAGTTCGTCGGGTTCTCGACCCACGACGCCATGATCGCCCAGCAGATCCAGAACGCCGCCGAGGGCGGGTTCATCGACGTGATCATGCTCAAGTATTCCCCCTGGCTCGACAAGCAATCGAAGCTCAACAAGGCGCTCGACGCCTGCCATGCCAAGGGGATCGGCCTGGTCTCGATGAAGCAGATCGCCGGCCAGGCGCTGAAGCTCACCGAGCAGAACGTCCCGAGCCTGAAGGCCAAGGGGCTGACCCCCGCGCAGGGGCTCCTCCAGGCGATCTGGACCGACGAGCGGTTCTCGGCGAGCTGCGTCACCTTGAAGAACATCGAGCAGGTTGTCGAGAACGCCGACGCCGCCCGCCGGTTCGAGCCGCTCAAGCAGGCCGTGATCGACGAACTGCGCGACGCCGTGATCGCCGCCGGCCCGACCATGTGCCCCGGCTGCGACGGCCGCTGCGCCGATGCCGGTGGAACCAAGGCCCGGCTCGGTGACCTCGCCCGGTTCTACACCTACCACGAGGACCACGGGATGAGAGGCGTCGCCCGCGACGAGTACGCCGCCCTCACCACCGAGGAGCGTGACTGGGCCGGTGCCGACCTGGCCGCCGCCCGCGAAGCCTGCCATCACAAGATCGACTTCAGCAAGCTCCTGCCCGAAGTCGACCGGCTCCTGAGCTGATCGAACGATTGGTCGGGCGACTCCACAATATCGGGCGGGTCGTGTCCATTGCGGACTCGACCCGCCCGATCGTTTTCGCCAGTGGTTCGATCGATCAAGGCATGCGAGTGGGTTTCGCTGGAGCCCTGGGATTTTCCTGGAGCGTGGTGGTCCGACAGCGTAAAATCGCCCTGATGTCCCACCCGAACCAACCGCTTGACCCAATAATCCCATGATCATCAATCGCCTCATCGTGCTGGCTGCGGTGCTGCTGGCGTCGATCGCCAATCCCGCGCGGTCGCAAACATCAATCCCCGAGCCTGCTCAGGTCAAGGCCGACTTTCTCAAGCTCCTCGATCGACCAAAGGTACCGCTTGACCCGAAGTCGGAGGTCGTCAAGAACGCGTCGCGGAGCCTGGTCACCGAGAAGGCCAGCTTCGCGACCGAGGCCCGTCCCGATGGGTCGATCGAACGAGTCCCGGCGCTCCTGGTGAAGCGGGAGGCCACCAAACCGGGCACGAAACTGCCGGTGGTGATCGTCCTGCATGGCACGGGAGGGAACAAGGAGGGGAGCCGGCCCTGGCTGGAGGCGCTGGCGAACCGGGGTTTTCTCGCCGTTGCGATTGATGGGCGGTACCACGGCGAACGCGGTCAAGGAATGGTCGGCACCAAAGCTTATAATGAGGCGATCACGCGAGCCTGGCGAGCGAAGCCGGGCGAACCCCAGGCCCACCCGTTCTATTACGATACCTGCTGGGACGTCTGGCGGACGATCGATTATCTCGTCAGTCGTCCCGACGTGGACCCGGACCGGATCGGCCTGATCGGGATCAGCAAAGGGGGGATCGAGACCTGGCTGGCGGGGGCCGTTGATCCTCGGATCAAGGTGGCCGTGCCGGCGATCTCGGTGCAGAGCTTCCGCTGGAGCCTGGAAAACGAGCGCTGGCAGGCCCGCGCCAACACGATCAAGCAGGCCCACGAGTCGGCCGCGAACGACCTGGGCGAACCGAAGGTCAACGCCCGGGTCTGTCGCGAACTCTGGGCGAAGATCCTCCCCGGAATCCTCGACGAGTTCGACGGTCCCAGCATCCTCCGGCTCTATTCCGACCGGTCGCTCCTGATCCTCAACGGCGAGAAAGACCCGAACTGTCCGATCGAAGGAGCGGAACTCGCCTTCGGATCGGCCCGTGCCGCGTTCCACCAGGCGAAGGCCGACGACCATCTCAAGATCATGGTCGCCCCAGGTTCGGGCCACACGTTAACCAAGGAACAACACGACGCCGCGATCGACTGGTTCGTCAAGTGGTTGAAACCAAGTTCACCCGAGTAAATCAACACAAAAGCAGTTGATTTTCCGTAGGGTCCGCTGTGCGGACCGTTCATTGTGCGATGGCATGGACGATTCCGGCTAACAACAAAAGTTGATATCAACGATCATGGTCCGCAAAGCGGACCCTACAAATTCTTGGATCAATTTATCGAGAGGAACGAATAATACTGATCATCAATCCGATGCCCATCAGGAACGCCAGGGTGAACCCGACGTAACCGAACGAGATCGGGCCGACTCCCGCGCGGATGATCAGCGATGATCCGATGATCAGGCCGGCGATCACGATTCCGGCGGCCAGGGTGTGGCTGGCCTTGCTGAGCTGGCGGACGAGTTGCTCGAAGTGCTGGAGGTCGAACCGGACCGTCAGCTCGCCTCGTTTGATCGATTCGAGCGACTGGCCCAGGACGTCGGGCAGGAGCGTGGCGATCCGCTGAAGGTCCTCGGCTGTTCGCGCGGTCTGAGCCAGGAGCCGTCGTGGATGGAACCGCCGGGCGGTCAGCTCGCGGAAGAACGGACGGACCTGCGCGGCGATGTCGAAGTGGGGGTCGAGCATCCGGCCGACCCCTTCGATCGTCACCAGCGCCCGGATCAGGAGGACCAGGTCGGGCGGGATGGTCAGGTGATGCGCCCGGATGAAGCCGACCAGGTCGCGGAGCAAGAGCGACAGGTCGATCGCATCAAAGGTCAAGTCGCTATACGAGGCGACAAGCTCGCTGACGTCGCGGCGGAGTCCACGAGGGTCGCCTTGATCGCCGCGAATCTCCAGGGCTTCGAGCGCCCGGAGGACCCGGTCGGTATCCTCGGAGATCAGGCCCGACAGGAGGTCGACGATCCGCTCGCGGGTTGGAGCGTCGATCCGGCCGAACATCCCGTAGTCGAGTGGAGCGATGACTCCACCGGCCAGAACCCGGAGGTTCCCCGGATGAGGGTCGGCATGGAAGAAGCCGAACCGGAAGATCTGGCGGAGGAGGATGCGCGAGCCGGTGATCGCGACGGCCGACGGTTCGACCCCCAGCCGTTTCAGCCCGTCGATGTCGGTGACCGAGACCCCGCCGATCAGTTCCATTGCCAGGACCTTCGCGGTCGAGTAGTCGCGAAAGACCTCGGGGATGTGCGCGGTCGGCTCGCGAGCGAACTGGCCCTGGCAGCGCTCCATGGTCCGGCGCTCGATCGACAGGTCGAGTTCGCGCTTCAGCGTCCGTTCCAGTTCCTTCGCCAGCGAGACCGGGCCGTAAGGGATGAGCGACGGCATCCGCCGCTCGGCAAGCTGGGCCAGGTTCTTGAGGATGTCGAGGTCGGCCTGGACGGTCTTGTCGATTCCTGGCCGGCGGATCTTCAAGGCGATCATCCGACCGTCGTGGAGGGTGGCCCGGTGAACCTGCGAGATCGAAGCCGAGGCCAGCGGCTCGGACTCGATCGAGGCGAAGACCTCGGAGGCGGGGCGGCCATATTCCTCGGCGAGGATCGCCTCGACCTCGGAGAACGGGAACGGCTTGACGTGGTCGCGAAGCTGGGCGAGTTCGCTCGTATAAGCTTCGGGCAGAAGGTCGGGGCGGGTGCTGAGAATCTGACCGAGCTTGACGAACGTCGGCCCGAGATCCTCGCAGATCAGCCGAAGCCGCATCGGCCGGTCCTGCGGGGGGATCTCGTCGCCCAGCGCCGCGCGTTCGAACGGGCGGACCAGTCCGTCGAGATGCAGCGCCGCGACGACGTCGCGATAGCCGTAATGGACCAGGCTCGCCAGGATCTGGCGATAGCGAGGGAGGTCGCGGAGATGGCCGACGGTTTCGCGGATCAAGAGGGGGTTCCGTGAGCCGGACGAATGAACTTTCCCGAAGATCAAATTGGTTTTACCCTTCGGTTTTCCACCGACCCAAAGTACCCTCATGACGGTTCGTTGAACAGGGGTTGATGGGAGGTCGGATCGGCAAGACAAGGCGCTTCTCCCTTGCATGAACGAGGACGATCCGTTACGATCAGATACGTAATCAGTGAAGCCGCACGAAGTTGTGAGCGAGGATCGACTTATGCCCATCACGGATCAAGTTGGCGTCCGGACTCTCGAATCGGCCGACGACCTCGACGAGACGCGTCTTGGTGCCGTCGGTTACGTCTTCCACGGGAACCTCCTGGTGGAAGGCGCCAAGAAGACCGCCGCCAAGGCCGGTACGAACCTTCTGCACTTCGCCCGCTGCGCCAAGCTGGAGAAGGCCGGAGATACCGAGGCCAAGATCTGGTTCCGGACGATCGGCATCGCCAAGCAGCACCTCGACGAAAAGGTGGGCAACGAGCGCTGGAAATGGTGCAAGGTCTGCGAGCGGGAAATCACCCAGAAGATCCTCAACGAGCGTTGAGACCGGGCAACCGGTCGTGACGGCAAATCCATCCAGGTCGAAGTCGTTTTTGATCGGCTTCGGCCTGCTTTTCGTTGACGACTTTCCAGTTCTCTCCCATTTCTTCGGCACGATGGTTTCTCCTCCGTTTTGGAAACTCCGGGAAGGACGTACCACATGCGACGGATGCTCGGGATCGGCCTGCTGGTCGGGGTTCTGATCGGAGCGGGTTTCACCGCCGTTTTCCGGTCGAACGAGGCTCTGGCTCAGAAGAATCGCGACGACGCCGCGTGGGATTATAAAGTCGGTACATTCTCGTATAACCCGGGCGAGTCAATCACCGAAGAAAAGCGCGCCGCGCTCTATGAACGAGCCCTGAAAGAACATGCGGCCCAGGGTTGGGAGCCGGTCGGCTCGATCCTCTCGCGCGATAACGTGCAAACGATCGGCGGCGGAGTGACCACTCGCGACACGATCTCGTTCGTGGCCTATCGACGCAAGAAGTAATTCGGATTCGTCGGCTGCTCGGGGCGCGGAACGAACCGGATGGTTCGTGAGCCATCGATTCCGGACCGTGATGAAACTCGTCTTCGCCTGTCAGCGACTCTTGCCGATGCTGATCGGGACGTCGACCTGGCCAATTGGCGAAGCTGGGAAGACCGCTTCGTAGGCGCTCTTGAAGGCCGGCAGCGCGAATTCGGGGTACTGGGCGAGGAACTCGGCGTCGTCGGGGTCGTCCTGTAAAATCGAACCCAATCCGTGGATCGCGGCCTCGGATTCCTCGGCGGCTTCGCGAGTCCTGGCCTTGTGCGACTGCTGGGCCAGGCGGAACTCTTTCAGGGCGCGGAAGAATCCGCGCTCGGCCGCCGCTTCGTGATTCCGTGCCAGGGTTGCCTCTTTCGACGGATCGAAAGCCGCCTTGCGGCCGGCTTCGGCCCGGAGCCGCGTTGCTTCGGCCGGTTCAAGATCGGTGGGGATGTCACATTCGTGGATCGCGCGGGTGACCCGCTCGGCGCGTTCGGCCATGTCACGTTCGGCGCATTTCTCCATCCGGACGGCCAGGGTCGCGGCCCGTTTGAGGAGGGTCATGCCGAGCGAGTCGGCCGGTTGAAGTTCGGAATAGAACGCCGCGTAACGCCTGTCGACGGCTTCGGCCTCGTCGGGAGGCATCACGACGCCGTTGCCGGTCATGCCATGCTTGTACGAATTGGCCCGCGAGGCCGCCTTGCCTTCGGCGGTGCGGGGACCGGTCGATTTTGCGGCGTTCGCCTGGTTGGCGCGGATCTGGGCTTCGCTGGCGGGCATGGTGTCGGACCTTCGAGCGGAGGATCAGGAGGATTGCAAAGTCTGGTAGGGTCCGCTTTGCGGACCGCGTTTGCGGCCTTCGCTCGACCACGGGTCGAGGACCAGACCTTCGAGATTTGTCGATCGAAACCACGGTCCGCACAGCGGACCCTACAATCGTCCGACCACTTTGCAATCCTCCTGAGCGGAGGATGAGGATATTTGGCTTCCGCTCGATATATTCAGGACCGGAGGAGGCTTTCGAACCGGGTTTTTTATTGAGTGGTCCTCAGGTCTCGGGTGGCAGGGTTTACGTCGGGTGGCAGTCGTGGTCGTCGGTATCAAACCTGCTTTCTAGCTGGAGTCGTCTGTTCTATCGCACAACGGACGGTCCGCATAGCGGACCCTACATGTGCGATCCTGATGCAAGTCACTTTAATGAAGATCGACTTGCCTTCGCGTATACCGATCGAGCAACAAGAATACAATAATCCCCAGGCTGGGGATCACGAAGAAGATGGGTGTCGTCACCCAGAGCCTCCAGTCCTTCCAGCTTGATCGTTCGCTCAGGACCAGGAACGCCCAGCCGGCGGTCAGGAAGAAGTCGAGCATTGCCACGTCGAAAACGCGATCGGTCCGGAGCAACTCCCAGAGTCGGGGGCTGTCCAGACCGATCGTTCGGTGGATCTCGTAGAACAGCCAGCCGCCCAGCGGCCCGGCGATCGCCAGCATGATCCAGGCGGTGACCGGGCTCCGGCTCAATTCAGGTTGTTTCATGAGAATTATTTCACGCTTGCCGATGTCGAGGGGACTTCGGCGAGGACCGGGGCGGCCGGGTCGGGCTGGTGCTGGAGGAGTTCGGAAAGCTGGAAGGCGTGGTACGGTTGACTCGCGGCCGGTTCACCCGTGGTCGAGGCGTTGGCGACCCAGAACCTGGTGGTGGTCGTCTCGAACAGGACGCTATGCAGGTTCGACTTCATGGCGACCGGCCGATCCATCAGGTGGCGGGCACTCTCGGCGTCGAAGCTGCCGTGACCGGCTTGAACGCGCTTCGCCAGTTCCTCGTAACGCGTTCCGGCCGAGAGCAGGACGCCATCCTTGATCGGGTGCGGGAGCCTCGGTTCCGACTCTCCCATCTTGATCACCGCGAAGTTGTTCCAGCTTGCCTCCATCCCCACGCCCTTGCCCGACTTACCATCGGCGACGACGTAGAAATACTGGCAGGTCCGCGGATGATCGCGAAACACGGCGATCGCTTCGTCGAGGTCGTCTGCCTCTTCGAGCGCCATCCGGACGAGCATCGACATCGGCACGCCGTCCCAGTGCCCCTGGCCGCCGCCGCCCATCTCGCCGATGGAGATCTTCTTCGC
>JAJYCH010000213.1 GCA_021778575.1 Planctomycetota bacterium | reverse complement strand
ACGGGACCGGGTCCTTGACCGTCACCGGCAACCTGACCACGAACAACGCCTTCCTCAACTTCACCGGCTCGCTCAGTCTACCCACCGGTTCGACCCTGACGATCACGGGGGCCGGCCAGACCACGACCTTCGCCAACCTGACCGTGAACGACTCCGGAACGACCGTGCTCTCGGGGACCGACTCGTTCGCCCTCGCCGGCACGGCGATCTTCAATAACAACGGCATGTTCACGATCGCCAACGATACCGTCAACGGCAACGGCGGCTCCTTCAGCCTCAACGGAGCGACATTCAACAACTTCGATGCGTTGATCAAGACGTCGCCCTCCGGGCCGAGCGGCCTGACCGATATCACCGGCGGAATCTTCAACAGTTCGGGCAGCGTTGCCGTCACTTCCGGCCAGCTTCAGCTCGATGTCCAGGCGACCAACTCCGGTCTTCTCCAGGCCGCGACCGGAACATCGCTGCTTCTGACCAACGTCATGAATCTGAACGCCGGAACCACGATGGGCGGCGCGGGCCTGATCGCCAACGGCAACGGCTTGACGACCAACGGCACGATCAACGTCGGCTCCAATGCCAGCGCCAACCAATTCAAGTTTGTCGGTGGGATCATGAATGTCGGCTCCGGGGCGACCTTCAACGTGACCACGCTCAACTTTGCCGGCGGGACGATCCAGGGGTCAGGGACGGTCTTGATTCCCGTCGGCGGATCGATCGCTTTCAGCAGCCCGTCGAGCGATTCGATCAGCGGGACCAACATCACGGTCGCCGGCACGGCGAACTGGTCGAGCACCGGCAACATCGCCATGAGCTCGGGAGCCTTGCTCGTCATCAACGCCGGGGCGACCTTCAACATCCCCAACGATCAGTCGATCACCGGAGGGTCGGGCGGGACCCTCAATCTCTCCGGGAGCCTGGTCAAGACCAGCATCACCGGAGTCGGCACGACCACCATCGGCGTTCCGACCAACATCCTGACCGGGGGTTCAATCAACCTCGCCTCGGGGAACCTCGCCACCCAGTCACTGGTCAACGTGGGAACGATCACGCTCGGCTCGCAGACCGTCCTGGGTGTCACGGGAACCTACACCCAGCCCAACGCCGGGACGCTCAACATCGCCATCGGTGGGACTCCCGCGTCGAACCTGTTCGGCCAGCTCAACGTCAGCTCGACCGGCTCGCTCAACGGGACGCTGAACATCACTCGGGCGGGCTACACCCCCACCGTCGGCGCGGTCTATCCGGTCATGGCCTTCTCGGCCCGAACCGGCAACTTCACCTCCTTCAACGCGGTGAGCAACGGGGTCGCCCCGCTCTACTCGGCCAGCCCGCAAACGGCCGGCTACAACGTGGTTGGCGCGACTGTCCTTCCATTGGCACCGACAAATCTGATCATCTACCCGTCTGACGATACGGGTGGACCGGGAGTGACCGCCAACCACCAGCCCCGCTTGACCGGCCGGGCACAGCCGGGCCTCCAGATCCAGATCTACGACCAGAACCAGCATCTGGTCGGCACCGCCGTGAGCGGACCAGCGGGATACTTCATCGCCTCGATGGTCGCGCCGCTCACACCTGGTTCCTTCACCTTCACGGCCGTGGCGCTCGACTCGTTCGGCGATCCCTCCGCCGCGAGCAGCCCCCTGTCGGTGACGATCACCCCGCCCCCCGCCGCTCCCACCGGCTTGACTCTCTTTCCTGCCGACGACAACGGCGGCCCGGGACAGACCTCGATCAAGCAACCCCGGCTGACCGGCAACGCGACGCCCGGCCTGCTGGTTCAGGTCTTCGATTCGCTGGGCAACTATATCGGCGGAGCCTTTGCCGCCGCGGACGGGACGTTCGTGATCACGCCCGTCAGTCCGTTTTCGGTCGGGGTCCACATCCTGAAGGCGGTCTCGATCGATGCCGCGGGCACCTACGGATTGGTGAGCAACAACTTCTCGCTGACGATCACCGCCTGAGCAGATCGTCATGTTCTCGGATCAGCGTTTGCCGCTGGATATCGGGCTCGCCCGGAACAGCGGCAACGACTTCTCCACGCTCATCGTCACGCCCCAGGCCAGCGGGATCAGCACGATCACCCAGGCCAGGCCGACGATCAGCGGCGAAGTCGATCGCGCTTCGGATCGATTCATTTGCATGTCCTTGTTTTCAATCGAGATCACCAGTTTTCACCGCGTGATGCGATTCCGCGACCGGCCGGACCAGTGCGTTACCAACCGCGCCAAGTAGCAACAATCCGGCCATCAGCTCCATCGTCAGCGTATAAGATTCGGATCGAGGCACGCCCTGACTGATCTGGTACGCCGAGACATAGTTGACCAGTTGCGGGCCGACGACCGCCGCCATCGACCAGGCGGTGATCAGCCGACCGTGGATCGCCCCCAGGTGCATCGTGCCGAAGAGATCGCGGAGGTACGCCGGGATCGTCGCGAATCCGCCGCCGTACATCGAGATGATGACCGCCGTCAAGGCGACGAACAGCGGGATGCTCTGGATGCGCTGGGCGTAAGGGATCAACGCATAAAGGATTGCCCCGAGCCCAAAATAGACGAAGTAGATCCCCTTCCGCCCGGTCCGATCCGACAGCGACGACCAGAAGAACCGCCCGCCCATGTTGAACAGGCTGAGCAGGCCGGCGAACCCGCCGCCGACCGAGGCCGGAACACCGAACATATCCTGACACATCAAGCTTGCCTGGCCAAGGATGCCAATCCCCGCCGTCACGTTCAGACAGAGGCAGAGCCACAACAGTCCGAATTGCGGGGTTCGCCAGGCCCGATCAACCGCGACATGCGCCGACGTGACCAGCTTTCGAGGGGTCGCCGATGGGACGAACCCGTCAGGCCGCCAGTCGTGAGCGGGAACCCGGACGAGGAACGTCCCGAACATCATGAAGCCGAAATAAAGCCCGGCCATGACCAGGAACGTCTCGGCCACGCCGACCGACCGGCTCGACCGGAAGTGATCCATCAACTCAACCGCGAGCGGAGCCCCGACCAGCGCCCCACCGCCAAAACCCATGATCGCCAGACCCGTCGCCATCCCCGGCCGGTCCGGAAACCACTTGACCAGGGTCGATACCGGGGCAATGTAACCGAGCCCCAGACCGATCCCACCGACCACGCCATATCCCAGATAAATCAAAATAATCTGATGAGTCGAGACCCCCAGGCTCGCGATCACCAGCCCACCGCAAAAGCAGCAGGCGCTGGCGAACATGGTTGCCCGAGGGCCGACGCGCTCGACCCAGCGTCCCAGAACCGCGGCGGATAGCCCGAGCATGATCAGCGCAATCGAATAGATCCAGCCGACTGTGGGAATGGTCCAGTCGCTACCAGAAATGGACGTGTTGATCCCGATAACCCGGGTCAAAGGCCCATTGAAGACGCTGAAGCCATAAATCTCACCAATACAAAGATGAACCGCCAGAGCCGCCGGAGGGATCAACCAGCGGTTGAAGCCAGGTGAAGCGATGGTTTGGGAGCTGTCGAGAAGTCTCAGGATAGACACAACATTCTCTTCCAAAAAATTATCGGCATAAAGACGAAAGTAATTCGCGTCTGAATCAAGCTCTCACTCTCAAAGGCCGAATCCTACTTCCTGAAACGGTTCTCCCGGTTTATGTGGGCTGATCTGGATTGTCACCTTCTGGTCTAGTCGCTTCAAGAAATCGAGCAATTTGTCCGAGGTAAACTGGCTGAAATGGCCGTTCATCAAATGAGAAACTTCGGATTGCTTGATGCTAAGCAGAGAAGCGATTTCACGTTGTTTGAGTTTTCGTGACACGATAATCTTGTGAATGTGAATTCCAATTTTTGCTCGCGTGTAAAGTCCTTCGGCATCGTCCAGACCGAGGTCGGCGAAGACGTTACCCGAACTTTCCTCGCAATCGATTGGTTCGCGGTTGTCATCACGCATCTTTTGCCTGTTCCTTCGCTTCAGCGTAGCGTTTCTTGATCAGATCGATCTCTTTCTTGGGTGTGGCGATACCGCTTTTTGATTTCTTCTGGAAGGCGTGAAGGACATAGATTCGCTGACCGATTTGAATTGCCAGGATTGCCCGATAAGCGTCGGTGTCATGCCTGAGCGCGATCTCAAAAACTCCGCTTCCAATTCCCTTGAACGGTTTGGCATTCTTCGGCATTCCGCCGAATTGGATCAATAATAATTCATCGCCCATCAGCTTACGTGCTTCTTTGGGAAATCTGTGAATGTTTCGCTTTGAATTTCCCATCCAGATTAAAGTTCGTGGTAATGGCGAATCTTCGTCGATTTGCTTTGCCAATTACGTGCCCCGTAATAATATCGGATATTTCCAATCTCCATAATCCGGCGAGTCATGATAATTCACGCGGGGCGTCGCGTGAACCCACGCGACGCCCCGTTCCCGCACCCGGTTCTCAACCCTTCTGGGCGAGCCGTCCCGAAGTTTCGGGGACGTCGGGCGACTGCCAGTCGAACCACTTGGGGTCGAACTCGATCCGGCGTTTTTCTCTCATCGCGATGTTGCTCGTCAGCGCGATCACGGCGTCGGCCAGGGCGACCTCGCCCCGGCAGCGGGGTTTATCCTTGTCGGGGACGTCGTGGACGTTCGAGGTGTTGGCGTTCCGGATGCAGTAGGCGAAGTGCTCCAGCTCCTCGCGGTAGCCTCGCGAGGGGTCGGTCGTGGCGGCGGCTCCGTAGCTCGCCGCGGCGCTCGGCCCGGCGGCGCTGGGGCTGGTCTCGACGACCGGCTTGCCCGACTTCGCGGTCTCGACGACCACTGACGTGGTTTTCGGACCGCCCGCCTTCCAGGTGTTCCGGTCGATCTCCTTGTAGAGCAGGATCTCCTTTTCCCCCTCGACGATCATCGTCCCTCGGGTGCCCATCAGCTCCTCGCCATAGGTCTCGAAGGCGTTGGTGTTGATCGACGAATAGGTGACGACCGTGTGGTCCTTCTCGGCCTTGCCGGGGAACTCGAAGTTGACGAACACGTGGTCGTCGACTTCACGGCCATCGGTGTAGAAGAACGTCCCGCCGATCCCGGTGACGGCCAGCGGGTGCTTCTTGCCGAGGAAGATCGAGCAGGCGTCGAGCTGGTGACTGCCCAGCTCGGCCATCAGGCCGGCCCCGGTCCGGTTGTAGAGCCGCCAGCAGATCAGTTCCTTGAGGCTCTTGTAACCGTACTTGGCGAAGTCGACGTTCTCGTCGGCCGCCGGCGTCGGCTTGTTCCAGCTATCGAAGTAAAGAACCTGGCCGGCCTTGTCCTTCTTGTAGACCGGGTTGCCCTGGTCGTCGTAGGCCAGCGAGCCGTCGGAATTCTTCTCGATCTGGGGGACGGCGTTGTTGCGGTGCCAGAGCGCCCGGATGTGGCGGATCTCGCCCAGGTGCCCTTCCTGGACCAGGAAGTTGGCGTTGTCGTAGAGGGCCGAATAGTGGCGCTGGTGACCGATCGCCAGGAGCTTATTGGTCTCGTGGGCGACCTTGACCATCTCCTTGCACTCGGTCACGTCGTGGGCCATCAGCTTTTCGCAGAAGACGTGTTTGCCGGTCTTCATGGCCTTGATGGCGACCGGCGCATGGAGCCAGAGCGGCAGGGCGATGACGACCATCTCGACGTCCTTGTCGTCGAGCATCGCATCCACGTTGTCGTACTTCTTCAGTTTCGCGACGTCGTCGGCCGTGTACTGCTTGTGGGCGCCGAACTCCTTGATTCCGCGCTCCTGCTGTGACGGGCGGATATCGCAGAGGCCGATGTAGTTGACGTAATCGCGGTTGTGGTAGCGGATCATGGCCTGGCAACCTTCGTCGCCGGTGCCGATGATCGCGGCCTTGACCGGGGGCTTGTCGCCCAGTTGCTGGTAGCCGAAGTAGAACGCGCCCAGGGCGGGAACGGTCGCGGCGGCTTTGAGGAAGTCGCGCCGGGTCGAGCCGATCACCTCGTTGGCGTTGGCTCGGCCCAGGGCTCGCTGGTCGGGGGTCAGGTTCAGCATCGGTCTCGCTCCGGGAATGGTTCGGTCAACGGTTCTTGAATTTGCGACGATCCTGCGGCGCGGGGCGTTCGGTTCGAGGATCGGGCTCGGCCTCGACTTCAGCGGCCCGTCGCGCTCGACCGAACCGGCCGAACAGGAACGCGTCGCAGCCGATCCAGAGACCGTTAGGAGTGCTCGCCAGAACCAGGCAGGCCAGCAGCTCGATCAGGTTCTTGTTGACATAAAGATAATGTCCTTCCGTGATCCCTTCGGGCAGACCGGGCCAGGGCGGCATGCTCAGGTAGAAGCCCAGCAGATACGTCGCGCCTCCCAGAGCCGCCACCGGCGTGAACAGGCCCAGGATCAGGCACAGACCGATCGCCGACAGACCCCACATCGTCAACAGGTCGACGACCTGAAGCTGGGTCTTCGGCGGCGAATACTCGCCCCCCTTCTTCAACTGTTCGGGCGTGGCCAGCTTGATCAGGTCGTCGCGATAGGTGTTCGTCCAGCTATCCACTTCCTTGACCAGTTCGCGACGATCGGCCTCGGCGGCTCGGCGGTCGACCCTGGCGTTTTCCTTTTCGTAGGACATCGCGCGCGGGTTCGACTCGACCTTGTCGGCCTTGTCCAGCTCGTTCAGATATTTACCGATCTTGTCGCGATTGTCGGCCAGAAGATACCACTCGTCGGTATCCTTCTTCCGTTTGGCCAGGATTTCCTCGGCCTTCTTCTTCTGGTCGGCGTCGAAGCCGTATTGCGTGACGACCCGTTCCAGTTCGAGCGTCCAGCCGGCTTTTTGCTTGTCCGGGTCGAGCTTCTGACGGCTCTCGGTGTCGCCCAGTTCGCGGAACTTGGGAGCGAACGGACCGGACGAGGCGCGAAGATAGCCTTCCGAGGTGAACGGTGGACCTTCGGGACCGGGCAAGATTTTTGCCAGGATCGAGGTCTTGCCCCAGGGGGTGGACAGGATCTTCTGGGTCCCTTCATAGAGAAAGTGCCAGCCGATCGCGATCCGGAGCAGGACCAGGAACAAGGCACCGAAGAACCCAGGATAATAGCGTCGAGAGGCGGCCAGGGGACTTCTCCTTAGATATCAAAAAGAGGTTCGAAAGATCGTTGCGAACGACAGCGGAAAATTCAGCGGCTCAGACCCCGAACCGGCCCTCCAGGCAGGTAATCGGCGCTGGTCAGATTGATGACTTCGACCCGGGGGGGTGTCTCGCGATCGGGACGGATCACGAACAGGGCTCCCACGTCGGGCCGGTTCGCCAGGAGCGCGGCCGACCCCGCGGGACCGAGCAGGTAACAGGCGGTGGACAGCGCGTCGGCCTCGGCCGCCGTCGGTGCCAGGACCGTCACGCTGGCGGGGCCATCGGTCGAGGCCGGCTCGCCGGTCCTGGGGTCGAGGATATGACCATAGACCCGCCCATCAGCCTCGAACTGCTGGATGCTCGTGCCCGACGTCCCCATCCCCCGGTTTCTCAGGTGGATCGTCCCGAGCGGAATTTCCGGGTCAAACGGGTCGCGAAGGGCCACCTGCCAGCGCCCGCCAAAGTCG
>JAJYCH010000212.1 GCA_021778575.1 Planctomycetota bacterium | reverse complement strand
ACGCGCCGTCTTCCTCGGCGAGGAGCGTCGAGTCCGGAAAGCTTTCGATAAGGATCGAGCCGATCCGCCGCTGAGCGGCGGAATCAGCTTCGGTCACGAGGTCGCCCGGTTGCTTCTCGCGGACGAGAACCTTGCCGGAGAGGCCCAGGAGCAAGGTCCCGGCCTCTTTCGCGGCCCGTTCGGCGACGGTTTGATGCGTTTGATACGGGTCGAGCATCAGCGCCTTCCGTTAACGAGGGCCAGGGCCGGCGGGGCGGCCTTCCTTGGCGGGATCTTTCCTGCGAACCAGATCCTGCCAGGCTTTCAGGCCCCGACCTTCGGGATTATCGGGGTCGTAATCGAGATTATCGGCGCGACCCATGAGCAGGCGAAGGTTATCCAGCGCGAGCTGCCGGGTTCCTCGGCTGGGCGAGGCCGAGAGATATTCCACGAGCTTGACCAGCGTGATTTCTTCCTTCGCTTCCTCGGGTCCGAAACCGACGATCAACTTCTCGGTCACCTCGGCCCAGGGATGATCGAACTGGCGAACCAACGCCTGGCGAACGGATTTGGCAGTCTCTCCGCCTTGAGCGAGCCCGGACCGAAGCACCTCGACTCCCGCCTGGTGGACCGTCGGGTCTTCCTTCCGACTGACCACCTCGACCACCTGCTCCATCGCGCCGATGATGCCCAGAGCATAGACAGCCATCCGCTTCACGTCCTTCACCGGGTCGTCCATCGCTTCGACCAGATCGGCGAGGATCGGCCTGCCCACTCGAAGGAGCGCGACGAACTGGACGCCGACTTCCTTGCTAAAGGCCGAAGGAGCGGTTTCCGTCACCCAGGCCGGGATTGGCTGGCGGGCTTTCTCGTCGAATTTGCCGGAGATCAGGAGCGAAATTTCGCCCGGTCCGTTGACGACTTCTTCGCCATCGCCGGCCTTCAGACTCACCCGGCCATCGGGAACAAAGATCCGCAAACGAGCCGGGGCGGGTTCGGACTGACCGGGCAAAAGCGTGGGAATCCGCTCGACCCCGACGATCATCCCGGCGGGAGCTTGAATCGCCAGGACTTGCCCCTCGAAGCGGATCAGCACCGGTACGGTCGCCGATCCCGACCGGACGACAAGCTGGCCTTTCTTCAACTCCAGACGGGGCGGTTGATCTTTCTCGGCATTGTCGAGGGCGACGTCGCACGATTCGACCAGGTCGACCTCCGACTTCCCAAGCTTCAAGGTGTTCCGAAATGGTGAGAGATTGAGCAGCCGGAGCCCTTCCTTCAAGGGAGCCTTGGCCTCGACCCGATCCCAGAGGCCGGATTCCGCGCCCGGTCGCAGGATCACTCCTTGAATCGCCTCGAACTGACCAACCTCTTCGGTCGGATTAGGCTCCGAGGGGGGGGGAGGCTCGATTTTCGGCGTCGGTTCGACCGGCTTCGGGGGCTCCGCGGGAGTGGTCGCCGGGGGCGCGGCGACAACCGGCGGAACGTCGGGAACGTTCTCGACCCGCTTTGGTTCCGGATCGGGCCGTTTCGGTGGTTCGTTCTGGGCGACGGTAAGGGCGGCATTATCGGGGCTGAGGCTCTTGACCGCAGTCCAACCCAGGATCACAATCAATGCCAGCACCGCCGCCGCCGGGCCGAAACGCTCGATCAGCGAGCGCTGAGTCGGTACGTTCGACGACCACGCGGCAATCGGCTCGGAGACCGGCGCCTTCTCACGATGGGGAGCCGCGACGGCGGGCTTGGCTGGCTTCGGGGCCTTCGGAGGGTTCGCGTCCGGTTGAGCCTTCGAGGTCTCGCGGCCTCGGACCAGCCGGTACATCCGGTTCCGGGCGTCGGTGGGGACTTTCGCTTTTTGTCCGATCAAGCTGAGAACCTGGTGGACGCTGGCGACTTCGGCGAGGTGGACATCCGAGGTAAGGCAGAGTTTCTCGAACTCGGCGACCTGATCGGCCGGAAGCTCGTTGTCGAGATATCCGGCGACCAGATTAGGGTCGGTCGGTTGTGAGTTCAGATCCCCAGGGTAGGTGAGCCGTCGCTGTCGGGTGACGCGCTGGACGCGTTCGACCAGCTCCTTGGCGAACGGACTTTCCGCCACTTGCTGGCCGATGGTCCGGACCTCGGCCGAGGTCAACGTATCGTCGAGCCAGGCGATCAAGGTCCGCAAGGTCAGTCGCATGAATCCGCCCCTTCTCTGGTGAGACCGCACCGACGATTGACTCGGAGGATTCGCGATCGCTCGCGAGCCTTTCCAAATATGAGTGCGATCTCGAAGGGAGATCCGTCCGGAATTCTCCCGTTCCGTCGAAATCGTTGCCGATTCGAGCGGTAGTCTACCTATCTGGCACGAGGCCAGAATCCCGGCCGGGCTGAAGTGGTTCGCCCTGCCTGAGAAAAAGAGAAACCGGACGATTCCGTAGGCGGCCGGATCGAAATCGATTCTCGGGCTATTCGACTGCACTTTGCCGGAACTGACGTTTGTCATCCGGCCATACTGACTTTGCCCGCCAGCAGATGCCGGATTTTCTCCGACCACGGCTCCGGCACCCCGAGCCGCCGATATTCCTCCGCACCTGCTCGATCCCCTCGACCTCCTTCAGGTCGTGGTAGTTCTGCTCGATCGCCCAGCGGTCAAAGACCGCCTGCACGATCGCCTCGGCACTCGCCTCCCGGTCGCTGCAGAGGAACGCTCGCCACGACTTCTGCCGATCCTTCAGGATCACCACCCGCACCACCCCGCCGGCCGGTCGCCAGGTCGCCAGGAACGTCTTGGTTAGCCTGGTCAGCGACCCGGCTGAGGGTGACCAAGCAGCGTCCATAGAGGAAGTTGGAGCCGGCGGGTCCCGGTGAGGGGTTGTGGTGGATGCCGGCTCCCTGAACTTTGGGGCCGTACCGCTGGGTCGGGGTGTCGTCGATGGCGAAGACAAGCGGACCGTCGCTGGGGATGGCTTCCTGGACGATCTTCAGGAGTGCGGCGGCGAGTGGCTGGGCCTTGCGTCCGATCGAGTCGATGCTGTAATAGTAGGATCGGAAGCGTTTGCTGATGCCGGCGGCGATCCACCATCGGGTGAAGGTGCGACGGCCGTTGGCCAGGAGGATGCCCAGGACGATGGTGGTCAATCTCCAGGCGAGGCGGCCGTGGAGTGGGGCGGCCAAAGCAGCGACCCAGGCGGCCCATGGGTCAATGAGTTTGAAGGTGAACACCCCCGTCCCTCCTCGGTGTGATGGTGGCCGTGTAGCAACCACGATCGTGCCGGGAGGGTGGGGGTTATCTCAAGAGGCTGGCCCCTCGACAAACGTCAGTTCCGGCAAAGTGCAGAGATGGAAACATTACTTGGGAAATGCCAATGACCACTAAGCACATCATCAGGCTCTGTGTTTTTGCCTTGGCCATCTTGGGGCTTGCGAGAGCCGGCTTGGGCCAGACCATGGCGGAAAAGACCTCAGAGCAGGACGTGTTCGTTTTACGCAACGCCCGCGGCAAGATTGAAGGACAACTCAAGTTCTATAGGTCCCCCGAGACGCAACAGGTGGATGATCTTGAGTATTCTGGCCCGCCTGATGTTGTCGCCGATCAGAAGGAGGATTGGACGAAGTGGTCTCGCTACGGTCAGCTGGAGACAATTACGCTCCGCATGACAACCATCAATAAACGCCTTCTGGAATACATTTCCACGCTGGAGTCCGTCAAGGAGTTGTATTGCCTAGGATGCATCATGGAAGCGGATGCACTGCAGGCGCTTGGAAAGATGAAAAGGCTGGAAAAGTTTTACTTTTATCTCGATCTTGACGGAAAATTCCCCGCCACAGACTGGAAATTCTTGAGTGGCATGGAAAATCTTCAAGCTCTTGATGTCCCAGGCAGTCGCGTGAACGCAGACTTTGCAAAGACATTTCCTCATCTCCGAAACCTTCGGGAGATTCGAATATCTGGCGTTGACGAGAAGACCGCGAGTGAAATCTATCCGCGGCTCTCGGAGCTTAAAGAGGTGACGGAAATCCGCATTTCCGTGGACAGGAAACGATCGGCACGCCCTGACTGACGTCAGGAAAGAAGGGCGTTGCGGACGTTGCCGAGCGTGTCGCTCAGAAGAGGAGCTACAACATCCGGACTGGCCAATTGGTTGGGGCACGGAAGTGCCTAGCATCCCAGACGAGAAGCCGGATGAAAGCGAAGCTTGCAAATGCACCTTCGGCCGAACTGGCTGGCCCCTCGACAAACGTCAGTTTTGGCAAAGTGCAGTATTCGAGGGAGTGTCGAAATTATTCGTCACCTCGAAGGAGGTCTGTATTTCAGCGGCGTGCCCCGGTTAGAATAGAATAACGATTTGGAGATGGACTGCGGTGGGAGGTTTCGAAAGATGCTTGGACAGACTCTTGGGCCGAAGGAATATCTCGATCGCGTCTGCCAGGAGGTCCAGGCTCTCGACCTCGGTCAGCTCGAGAATATCAGCCGGGTCATCGAAGACGCGTATCATGAAGGCCGGTTCGTCTTCATCATCGGCAATGGCGGCTCGGGCTCGACGGCCTCGCACCTTTGCGAAGACCTGGCGAAGTGCACCCTGCGTGACTTCGAGAATCAGAAGCGTCTCAAGGTTCTCAGCCTGACCGACAACACCGCCGGAATCATGGCCTGGGGCAACGATGAAGGATATGATCGGATCTTCGTCGAGCAACTGAAGAACCTGGCCTCTCCCGGCGATGTGCTCCTGGCAATCTCGGGTTCGGGGAACAGCCCCAACATTCTCCTGGCGGTCGAATGGGCCAAGAAGCACGGACTGACCACGGTGGGAATCACCGGGTTCGGCGGTGGTAAGCTCAAGCCGTTGGGCCATCACAACTTCCATTGCGGCATCGACGACATGGGAATCGTCGAATCGCTCCACCTCGTCGCCTTCCACTGGATCATTGATGACCTCAACCGTCGATTCGCCGAGGCGATCCCGGTTGAAGCGTCCACCGTCTGATGACGACGGCCAGCCCATTATTATTGGGCCTGGAAATCGGTGGAACCAAGCTTCAGCTCGGCCTCGGTCGGGCTGACGGCCGAATCATCGCCCTCGAACGGCGGGTGATTCGACCCGAGGCTGGAGCCGTTGCAATTCTCGATCAGATTCGCCAGGCCTATCTTCACCTCCTCGCCCATCCCGCCGCAAACGGGGAGCGACCCTTCTCGGCCGGGATCGGGTTTGGCGGTCCCGTCGACGCCCAGCGCGGCCTGACGTTGAAGTCTCACCAGGTCGCCGGCTGGGATCAGTTCGACCTGACTGGCTGGGTGGTCGAGACTCTGAAAATCTCCCGGGTCGTCATCCGCAATGACGCGGACACCGCCGGCCTGGGCGAGGTCTCTCAGGGGGCCGGCCAGGGCCTCTCGCCGGTCTTCTACGTCACCATCGGTAGTGGTATCGGCGGTGGCTTGATTCTTGACGGTCAGATTTATCAGGGCTCAGGACCAGGCGCCGCGGAAATTGGCCATCTCTGGATCGACGATCCTGAACTCGGCCCGCGTCGACTCGAAGAGATTGCCTCGGGCTGGGCGATCACCCGCGAGGCTCGTTCGCGGCTTTCCGTTGGTGGTGAAGTTGCCGGTCCGCTCGATTCGCTCGCTCAGGGCGACCCGGATCGGATCGACGGCGCGGCGGTTGCCCGCGCCGCGGCTGCCGGAGATCACCGGGGTCGGGCCATCCTGGCGAAGGC
This sequence comes from Planctomycetota bacterium, assembly GCA_021778575.1. Lineage (GTDB taxonomy): Bacteria > Planctomycetota > Planctomycetia > Isosphaerales > Isosphaeraceae > Tundrisphaera. The sequence goes on along the minus strand of JAJYCH010000212.1, from coordinate 1,873 downwards.
AACGACGGCCGTCGGTCAGGCGTTGGCCCATATGGTGACGCTGCTCGGACCGCGCCGGATCATTCTTGGTGGTGGAGTTTCGCTGATCGGGGAACAACTCTGGTTCGAGCCGATCCGCCAGACCCTGGACGATCGGGTCTTCCCACCGTTCCGGGGTACCTTCGACCTGGTCCCCGCCGCACTTGGCGAGGAGGTCGTGATCCACGGAGCGCTGGAACTGGCCGGCAAACACGATTGAAGGCAATCGGGTCTGATCGGGACCGACCTGTCATCGAGCCGACTCTTCTCTCGCTTGGCTTCGTTTTGTGAATTCTGGTTGCGAATCGCCCCGTTCGCCCCTGGAATTCCGGCTCATTCCCGGACATTCGGCCGAACCAGGTCTGTGTGCTCAGAGAATAGTCCCTCTTGCCCAAACCTATAACATAAAGTGGAGATGCGGAAGTCGTGAATAAGGGGTCTGGATCGGGAAGGAACCAAGTCGGATCTTTGCACGATCTTCGCCAAGGACCGGATTGACCGTAGATTCTCGCGGTAAAATCGGGTGGAAACCGAAAATTCAAGGCTCGGCTTGAAGCTGGCCCTTGAATTGCTTGGAGAATTCTGACCCTCATCTCCACGATTTTTTGTCGGGGATTCTCGCGGATGAAGGAGCCTATCGAAGCAAAAAAGCCTCTTTGAGTGGATTTGCAAAAACATCCCGTTCCTGCGAACTTTCTCTGACCAAAATCGCTCTATCCGAACGAACGCCAATGGTACATAATTCTCGAAGTCAGGGAATTTTCAGAAACGAAGAATTCAGTCGTCCAGAGAACTCTTCCGGTGGATTGTTCGTTTAGAGTAGTAGAAGAGTGACGGGTTTGGACCGTTGCTCGACTGGCCATGGAGAGGTCGCTCCACATCTCGTAATCAGGGGCTCGCCATGCTGATGACAAAATTGGCCGAAACCCAGCTCTGGCAGCGGAACCTTGCCTCGCTGATCAGGTCCGGGTTGTTCCAGCGAGCCGAGACGAGTGAATTGCATGGACTTCATACGGTGATTGGCGTCTATGGCGACGGGACGCACTCCGCCCCGCTGGCCAAGTATGCCGATTTCCGCCGCGCATCCGACGCGGCGAACCTGGCCAATACCCTCGCCAAGGTCGGGCAGCCGATCGAGGCGAACTAAACGATTTTCTCTCGGTCGAATTGACCGGGATCAACCTCCACTTAATCGCCCGCCGACGACCCACCAACCGGGTCGTCGGCGGGCGTTTTTGATCTGGTCTGTCGGACCAGTCAGCTCCAACCAATCTCCGATGCCGTGAGGCCGTCGATTTGCATTCGAGAAAGCGAGTCATGGTTGAGCCGCATGACGTCCCGTGGACTCACCGATCCCTGGGGAAACGTCCCCAGCGGCATGCCGTACTTGTCCGAAGCTCCGAACAGGTGGAGGAGTTCGTGGACAATGGTCGTGGGGTCCACTCGGGCCTTGCCGGTCAACGGCTCGGGGAAGCTCGCCTCCCGCGAATAACAGAGGGCGAAGCCAACTCCCGGAATGCCCGAAATGACCGGATCAATCGCCAGGGATCGGCCGGCTCTCCGGACATGGAATAACCAGGCCGTCGCGTCGGCATCAACCCGCTGGTTGATCTGGTTCATCCAGTCGACCACGTCGGCGAAGCCAAGCTGAGCCGCGGCTCGGCTGGCCAGAGTGACGGCCTTGATTGCCGCGTTCGCCTCCAGCGGCCCGACCTCATCTCCGTCGGGCGCGAAGGCCACCTCGACCAGTTCCTCGGCCTCGTCTTCAACTTGAAAGTAGACCTCCGCGACCGCCAGGTTGACCGGGGCCTTGTGGCGGCTCGCTTGCCGCTCGATCCAGATTCCCGCTCGTTCG
>JAJYCH010000211.1 GCA_021778575.1 Planctomycetota bacterium | reverse complement strand
GGCGGGCCCAGAGCCCCAAGGCACCCATGACTCGACGTACCCGAGGCCGCGAGATCGCCCTCCAAGTCCTATATCAACTCGAACAGAATCCCGGCCAGGCGACCGGCGAGGTGGATCGGTTCATCGCCCGACGGCTCCGTGAACCAAAGCTCTGCGCCTTCGCGCATGCCCTGGTCGATGGTGTTCTCAAGCATCAGGTCCGGATCGATGCGTTGATCTCCGAGGTCGCCGAGAACTGGCGGCTCGACCGGATGGCCGCGATCGACCGGAATATCCTCCGACTGGGAGCCTACGAACTCCTCTATTGCGACGACGTTCCCACCAAGGTCGCCATCAACGAAGCTCTTGAGCTGGCCAAGCGTTACAGCACGGCGCAGTCGAGCCGATTCGTCAACGGAATCCTCGACCGGCTCCAGGTCGCCGGAGCGGCGCAGGATGCCAAGAAAGAGGCGGTGGCCGAGGTCAAGGAAGCCAAGGAAGCCCTGACCGAGGTCGAAACCGAAGGGCTCGGCGGCCTGGCACCCAACGAGGTCGCGAAGCCGACCCCGAGCGACGAACCGCCGACGAGTCCACCAGTGACGCTGGAATCGTGAAACCGCCCGGCCGATCCGCTCGACACTCGGTCCGATCGAGAACGCCTCTCCGCCGAGCGGTCGCCGACCTCCACGTCCATACCACGCACTCCGACGGCAGTTGTTCGCCCGGCGAGGTCGTCCGAGCCGCCGCGAACGTCGGAATCGCGGCGCTGGCGATCACCGATCACGACACGCTCTCGGCCATCGCCGTGGCCCGGCCCGAAGCCGACCGGGTCAGCGTCGAGCTGATCCCCGGAATCGAGCTGACCGCCGAGCGACTTGGTCGCGAAGTCCATATCCTGGGTCATTTTGTCGACGAGGAAAATCCCGATCTGGTCAGCACTTGCGTCCGGCTCCGCGAGGCTCGACGCGAGCGGATCGTGGCGATGGTCGAGCGGCTCGAAGCTCTCGGGTTGCACGTCGATCTGAACACACTCGGGCGCACTTTTCCGAGGGCGACCCTCGGTCGCAAGCACCTGGCCGACTGGCTGGTGAAGTCGGGGCAAGTCGCCGGTCCTCGCGAAGCGTTCGCGCTCTATCTGGGTGACGACGGCCCGGCGCACGTTCCCAAGCCGCGACTTCCCTGGGTCGAAGCCATCGCCTTGATCCGGGGAGCCGGCGGGGTTGCCGGTCTGGCTCATCCCCCCTATGATCTCCGATCTAGCACGTTGCGTGAGCTGGCCGTCGCCGGCCTCGGAGCCATCGAAGTCGCCGGTCCTGGGATCGACCCCAGATGCGGCCTCCGCTGGCGAGCCTGGGCCGACGAATTCGGACTGGCCCCGATCGCCGGGACCGATTTTCACGCCGCCGATCGACCGGGGCGATGGGTTGGCGCCGTGACCACGCCCGAGGCGGACCTGGCTCGACTCCGACAGAAATCCTCTGATCGGGTCGTCTCGGTCCACCACACCAGTTGAAGATGGTGGGCCGAGCCCACCCGACAATAAAATCCTCCTAACCCCTCAGGCCCATGGCGCTCAAGGATCTCCTCGACCGGTTCAAGAAAGGGCTGTCCCGGACAGCCAGGCTGTTCGACGTCCGTTCGTGGATCGGCAAGAAAGTTGACCAGAGCTTCCTCGACGGACTCGAAGCGACGCTGATCCAGTCCGACATGGGCGTGAAAGCCACGGCGAAGATCCTCGATCGGGTCCGCGAAACATACAATGACCGCGAGGCCGACGAACAGCTCCTCAACGTCGTCAAGACCGAGATCAAGGCGCTCCTGGCCGACCCCAGGCCGGGCGAGTTGATCGTCTCGCGATCGAAACCGTCGGTCTACCTGATCGCCGGGATCAACGGCGCGGGCAAAACGACCTCGATCGCCAAGCTTGCCCAGCGTCTCAAGAACGAGGGGAAGACGATCCTCCTGGCCGCCTGCGACACCTTCCGAGCCGCCGCCGCCGACCAGTTGACGATCTGGGCCGAACGGTCCGGCTCCGACATCGTCAAGGGAAACCCCGGAGCCGACCCCGCCAGCGTCGCCCACGACGCCTGCGACCGGGCACTGGCCCGAGGTGTGGACGTCCTGATCGTCGACACCGCGGGCCGCCTCCACACCCAGTCGCACCTGATGCGCGAGCTCGAAAAGGTCCGGGGGGTGATCGCCCGCAAGATCGCCGGAGCCCCGCACGAGGTCCTGCTCGTCCTCGACGCCACCAACGGCCAGAACGCGATCCGTCAGGCCGAGGTTTTCACCAAGTCGATCGGCTGCACCGGGGTGATCCTGACCAAGCTCGACGGGACCGCCAAAGGAGGGGTCGTCGTCGCGGTCCGCCAGGCCATGAACCTCCCCGTCAAGTTCGTCGGGATCGGCGAAGGGATCGACGACTTGCAGCCGTTCGACGCCGAGGCGTTTGTCGAGTCGATCTTTGCTTGAGGGCCGAAACGATCCGACTTCGATTGGACGGGCATCAGGACTTTCGTAGAATGATCCTTGAAACCCCTCCTGATCAGGATATGAGGCGATCATGAGCCTGGAACTCATCGAGCACAAGCGCCGGATGGAATTGATCGACGCCGAGCATCGGCTTCGGGTCGAATTCGCCGAGGCTGAGCATCGACGACGGATGGAGTTGATCGAGGCGGAGAAGTCTCTCCCCGACCAAACACTCCGGACTCTCGCCGAGTTGATCACCCCGAGCAACGATCAACTCCGCGAGCGGATCGGTAAGTTCCAGTGCCCTTCCGGGATGTTCGACGATGAAGAAATGCCGTACTGATGGGTGATGCTTCGCCCCCATCGCTCTCTCGGTATGGCGAGATCGTCCTCGTCGCCGACTTGCTCGATCCCAACGGTGTGAATCCCAAGGATCGGCCGTGCGTTGTCGTAACTGACCCGAAGTCACCCCTGGCCGATGGTCGTCAGATCATCGTGGCGATCTCCACGGTCGTACCCGACCCGCTTCCGCCAGGCTACGTTTTGCTCCCCTGGTATCGCCCGCATCATCCGGTAACCGGGCTAAACAAGCGAGCGGCGGCAATCTGTCCCTGGCTTGACGAGGTAAGCGAAGATCGGATTCTCCGAAGACTAGGAGTCGTTCCCGACGCCCATTTACTACAAATCGCCGCCGAGTTGTTGCGGAAACCATGATCCAACCGAATCGTCGCCGCCGTCCGCCAGGCCATGAACCTCCCCGTCAAGTTCGTCGGGATCGGCGAAGGGATCGACGACTTGCAGCCGTTCGACGCCGAGGCGTTTGTCGAGTCGATCTTTGCTTGAGGAAAGCGCGATGTCGGAAGGTCGGTCCCTGCCTCCTTGACGGGAGATTCGCCGCCGTCACAATAGGCATTGGCTCATGATCGCTTCCGGGACGCCACGAGCAGGGAAGGTCGAACCTTGATATGAAACTCATCATCGCGATCATCCAGCCCACCAAGCTTGAAGCGGTCAAGGAAGCGCTGTCGCAGGTCGAGGTCTTTCGGCTCACCGTGACCGACGTTCAAGGGTTCGGGCGGCAGAAGGGGTACACCGAGGTTTATCGCGGGCATGAGATCACGGTGAATCTGCTCCGTAAGATCGAGCTTCAGATTGCCGTGAACGAGGACTTTGTCGAGCCGACGGTCAACGCCATCATCCAGGCGGGTCGGAGCGGCCCGGATGGTAAGATTGGCGATGGCAAGATTTTTATTTTACCCATGGACGACTGCATCCGGATCCGGACCGGCGAACGTGGCCCCGAGGCGATTTGAGAGAGCTGAGCCGACATGATTCGCGCGGTGATTTTCGACTTCAACGGCGTGCTCGTCGATGACGAGTCAGTTCACTGTGCTCTCTTCTGCGAGGTTCTCGCAACCGAAGGGGTCACGCTGACCGATGCACTTTATCACGAGAAATATCTCGGTTTCGACGATCGCGAGTGCTTCGAGACCGCCATGCTCGACGCCGGCCTGACGATCGATCGCGACCAGATCGACGCCATGATCGCCCGAAAGGCGGTCCGCTACTTCGAGGTCGCCGAGCAAGGTCTGCGGTTCTTTCCAAGAGCGGCCGAGTCAATCGCCGGGCTGGCCGAACGCTGGCCCCTGGCGATCAACTCGGGAGCGCTCCGACCCGAGATTGAATTCTCGCTCAACAAGATGGGCGTGCGTGACCGGGTTCGCGCCATCGTCTCGGCCGAGGATTCGACCAAAGGAAAGCCCGACCCGATGGGGTACCTGCTGGCTCTCGGCGAACTCCGCAAAGAGCCGGGGCTGGCCGACCTTCCGGCATCAACCTGCCTGGTCTTCGAGGATAGCCTGGCGGGAATCATCTCGGCCAAGGGGGCGGGAATGAAGACCGTGGGCGTGGCGCAAACGTATTCCGAGACCGAACTCGCCGGAGCCGGAGCCGATGCGATCATTGCCGACCTCAATCACCTGACTCCCGAGTGGATTGATCGGATGTTCGGCGCGGTCGAACAAAGGAACGAGCATTGAGCACGATCGAGAACGTCCCAACGCCCGACGGTCCGGCCGGGTTACTCCTCAGCCGCGACCTGATTTTCACCTCGAAGGTAACGGGAACGGCCTCGGCGCTGGGGCATCGGGTGATCGTCGCGGGGAACGTCGCGCTGGTCGCGGCGATCCTCGAAAAATGGACGCCGGTCGTGGTCTTCGTCGACCTGGCGAGCGGCGATCTGGTGTCGATGGCAAACCTGTCGGCGTTTCGACAGATCACGCCCGAGACTCCGTTCGTCGCGTTCGGCTCGCACGTCGATACCCAGAGCCTCGCCGATGCGTCGGCCGCCGGTTGCGATCCCGTGATGCCGCGCAGTCGCTTTACGAACGAACTTCCCGCCTTGATCCGTCGTTACTTTTGAGGGCGGATGTCGAGGATCGCGGGGAAAATCGGGGTGACAGTTGATAAAATGAACTGACACCGATTTTTCATAAAATGAACTGACACCGATTTTTCATAAACTTTTGCTTAACTACTTTTAATGTATGTTTGATCATTAGTAAGTAGGGCCGTCTAAATTTGAGCTATTTTCGCCCACAAAAGAGCGGAGTCTTGATTTAATAGTATAGCGTTTCAACCGCATTAGCACAAATGGGTGCCGAGATTTAGGAACGAGGTATTGTCAAATGTCGAAGGCGGGAAAATCGGGGAAAATCGGTGTCAGTTCATCTTTTTGAGACCTCTTGCTTTCCCAGTTACCCCATTTTGCCCCGACAATATGAACTGACACCGGATTTCTCTTCAGAGCCTCGCCGACGCGTCGGCCGCCGGTTGCGATCCCGTGATGCCGCGCAGTCGCTTTACGACCGAGCTTCCCGCCTTGATCCGTCGTTACTTTTGAGGGCGGATGTCGAGGATCGCGGGGAAAATCGGGGTGACAGTTGATAAAATGAACTGACACCGATTTTTCTCAGTTGATAAAATGAACTGACACCGATTTTTCTACGGGCGCGTTGCGACTTGAGGTTTTTTCCAAATCGGGAAAGAACCCCTTTCGCTCCCCAGAACGGGGGATCGCAAACCCATTGACTTATCGGCAGCATATCTTATAATTCACGGAACGGCCAAGAACTTCCATGCTAATTTGGGATCTGAAAAGGAAGGATGTCATGGCCAAAGCGGAATTTTTATGGGACGACGAGAATGTTCAGCATATCGCCGATCATGGCCTGACCCCCGAAGAAGTCGAACCCGTAGTACAAAATCCCCGGAACGTCGTAACCTTCAGTAAGTCGTCTGGTCGTTCATCAACTTTCGGAATGACCAAGACCGCGAAATATATCATCGTCGTGTGGGAGCAACACAAGGATCGACCTTGGACCGTTCGCGTCACGACCGCCTATGAAGTGCCCCGACCCGATCGCAGATAAAAATGCCATCAGCATGCGGTACAATCACGCCAGTAGAATGGAGAACTGCCATGACGGTAGTCGAGCGGATCTATGATCGGGACGACCTTTCGACAGATGGCGGGGGTGAAGAGGTCGTCAGTCAGGGGATGTGGATGGCCCTCATGAACCTGGTCGGCCCCTTGAAGGCTCGACGGGAACAAATGGGCCTGACGATCGCGGAGGTTGCCAAGCGGTCCCGGTTGACGGTGGCGACGATCAGCAAGCTAGAGAATCTCCACAACCGGAATCCGAGCCTGGATACGGTCTTTCGCTATGCAATGGCGATTGATGCGCTGGTGACGCTGGGGTTCGAGCAGATCGAGCCCGAAGAGGACTGATCCTCATTAATTTACGGCGAACCGAGGGAAAATTGGTGTCAGGAGGGAAAATTGGGAGGGAAAATTGGTGTCAGTTCATTTTTTCGAGGAGGGAAAATTGGTGTCAGTTCATTTTTTCGGAGGAAAATCGGTGTCAGTTCATCTTTTTGAGACCTCTTGCTTTCCCAGTTACCCCATTTTGCCCCGACAATATGAACTGACACCGGATTTCTTGTTTTGCCCCGACAATATGAACTGACACCGGATTTCTTGTGAACTGACACCGGATTTCTTGTTTTGCCCCGACAATATGAACTGACACCGGATTTCTTGTGCGCAGTTGATAAAATGAACTGACACCGATTTTCCCGCAGTTGATAAAATGAACTGACACCGATTTTCCCGAACGAGCTTCCCGTCTTGATTCGTCGTTACTTTTGAGGGCGGATGTCGAGGATCGCGGGGAAAATCGGGGTGACAGTTGATAAAATGAACTGACACCGATTTTCCGACCGACCAAGAGCGGGAAGCCAAACTTGATCAGCTCCGCACGCTCCTGGGCGGATTGCCCGACGACGAGACGGCCGTCTTCCAGGACGAGGTGGACATCAACACCAACCCCAAGATCGGCTCGATGTGGATGGTCAGGGGGCAGCAGGCGAAGGTCGAGACGCCGGGCAACAACGAGAAGCGGTATCTCTCCGGTTCGATCCACTGGCGGACCGGTCAGGTCTTCCTGACCGAAGGCAAGCCGAAGCAAGGTCGGGACACGGCGCTGTTCCTGACGCACCTGGACGACCTGCGGAACCGCCTGCGTCGCTAGAAGAAAATCCACGTGATCTGCGACAACGCGAAGTGCCACGCGAGCGAAGAGGTGGCGGTCTATTTGTGGGATCACCGGGACCGGATCGACCTGCACTTCCTGCCGTCATACAGCCCGGACTGCAACCCGATTGAACGGGTCTGGTGGAACCTGCACGACCAGATCACACGCAACCATCAGTGCCAGTCCATGGAGGAGTTGTTGGACCTGACCTTCACCTGGCTCCGCGGCCGGAACCCATTCAAGATCGAAGGCCGATCGATGTACAAGTTTGCCGACTGAACCACTTTCCCTGTTGAGAGGAGCTATTTAGGTAAACCTCTGCCTTAAAGACTACCCCTCAATGGAGTGTCACGCGTATAATTAGCCATAGGTTCCGTTTTTCCTGTCCGTTGTTCTCTTTTGTCAATTAAAATTCTCTCGGGTCTCTTTTCTTGGGTAGGCGTCTCGATTGTGGGTGGAAAATTCGGTACAACAGAGTCTTCCGATGGATGATCCCAGATTTCGTCGTCA
>JAJYCH010000210.1 GCA_021778575.1 Planctomycetota bacterium | reverse complement strand
AGCTTGCTCTCGCTCTGGCGACCGGAGCTTGCTCCGAGCCTGAGTGACCTGGCCAAGCGGTTCCCGACGAGGACCGTGGAGCAAGCTCCACGAAGCAAAGCGAGAGCAAGCTCTCGCACTCCAGAGCATCAATCCGTCCGAGTCCTCCATCAGTATTATGTCGGTACAATTGATGCATGCCTCCGCTCGACCCCGATTGCTCTTGTGGTTGCGCCGCCGATCTTCTCCAATGGAATCCACTCGCCTTGATCCCGCATTCGCCCGATGGGGAAGCCGTGATGGGGGTTGGTCCCAAGTTTTGCCCCGCCAAGAGACTTGCGCTTGGCCTGGCTCTGCTGGTTGGCTCCTGGCCCGGGTTCGCGGCCGGGGCGGACGATCCGTCGTTCCGCGACGAGATCCAGCCCTTCTTGACCCGGCATTGCGTCAAGTGCCACGGTTCGACCAAGCCCAAGGGGGGCGTGGATCTGTCAAAGCCGGTTGATGCCGCGTCGATCCGTCAGGAGCGGAAATTCTGGCGAGGCGTCGTCCAGCAGGTCGAGACCCTGGAGATGCCGCCTGTGGGAGAGCCCGAGGTCGCTTCCGAAGCGCGCGATCGGCTGGTCGGCCAGCTCAAGAAATCGCTGAATTCGTTCGATTGCGATGATCCGTCGAGCCTCGATCCCGGTCCGCCGCCGGTCCGGAGGCTCACCCGCGACGAGTACGACCGGACCCTTCGCGACCTCCTGGGCGTCTCGTTTCACTCGGCCGAGGTGGTTGGGATGCCCGCCGACGGCGATGGTTCGGGGTCGAGCTTCGCCAACCTGGCCGAGGCGTTGATCCTGCCGCCGGTCCTGATGGAAAAGTATTTCGCCGCCGCCGATAAAGCGCTCGAACTGGTCTTCGATCGTCCCGCGAATCAGGCGGCGAAACTGGGCCTGCTCGGGGTTCGACCCGTTCCGGATCTCTCGGAACGGGAGTGGGCTCGGCAGGTCATCAGTCGCTTTCTCCGTCGAGCGTACCGTCGACCGGTGAACGATGCCGAACTCGGCCGATTTCTCGATCTTTACGACCGGTCGAGGAAGCAGGGGGCGACCGAGGACGCGGCGATTCGCCTGATGTTCAAGGCCGGGCTGATTTCGCCTCACTTTTTGTTCCGGGTCGAGCGCGACGTCACCCGGACCGGCCTCGAGAATTCGCGACGGGGCAGCGATCATGAGCTTGCGGTCCGCCTTTCGTATTTTCTCTGGTCGACGATGCCCGACGCGACGCTGTTCGACCTGGCCGATCGCGGCCGGCTCGCCGACCCGGTGGTGCTTGACGCCCAGGTTCGCCGGATGCTGCTCGACCCGAAGGCTCGCGCCTTGACCGACAACTTCGCCGAGAGCTGGCTTCAGGTCGGCAAGCTCGCCAAGGCCCGGCCGAGCACCGAGTTCTTCCCCACGTTCAACGGCACGCTCCGGCAGGCGTTTCGCGACGAGACGACCACGTTTTTCACCAAACTGCGCGAGGACGACCGGAGTGTCCTCGAACTGCTCGACGCCGATTACGCCTACCTGAATCAGGATCTGGCGAAGCATTACGAGATCCCGGGCGTCGAAGGGGCGGAGCTTCGACGGGTCAAGCTGGCATCGGGCTCGCATCGTGGCGGTTTGCTGGGGATGGGGAGCGTCCTGGCCATGACCTCGCACACGAACCGGACGAGCCCAACCTTGCGCGGCAAGTATATTCTGGAAGTGATCTTCGGAACGCCCCCCCCTCCCCCGCCGCCGAACGCGGGGAAGCTTCCCGAGCCGGATTCGAAGAAGGGAGAGTCGCCGAGGTCGTTTCGCGAGCAGATGGCCCAGCACGCTCGCCAGCCCGATTGCGCGGGATGCCATGCCCGGATCGACCCGCTCGGTTATGGACTGGAGAATTTTGACGCGGTGGGCCGATGGAGGACCGAGAGCGGTGGCCGGCCAATCGACTCGGCCGGCAAACTTCCCGGCGGACAGTCCTTCGATGGGGCCGACGCTCTGAAGCAGATTATCCTGGCTCGCCAGGTCGATTTTGAACGAAATCTGATCGAAAAGTTGCTGTCGTATGGTCTGGGTCGCGAGATTCAGCCGGATGACGAGTGTGCCGTCGGCAAGATCAAGACAGCGCTCGACCAGGACGGGCATCGGTTCTCGACCCTGGTGCTGGGGGTGGCGCGGAGCCTGCCGTTCCAGTATCGCCGAACCGTTGAAGCTCGCGAACTCGAACCCGGAGCCGCGCCATGAATCGGAAACGAGGCATTCCCCTGTCGCGACGAGCCGTGCTCCGAGGTGCGGGGGCGATCCTGGGCCTGCCGGTGCTCGAAGCGATGACTCCGCGCCGGGCGTTGGGCGCGACCGCGATGAAACCGCCGCTCCGGCTGGGGATCTTCAGCGTGACCGGTGGCACGGTCCTGGAATCGTGGAAGCCGAAGGACGTGGGAACGCTGGGCAAGCTGCCGTCGATCCTCCGGCCGCTCGAACCGTATCGCGATGACCTCTTGATCCTGTCGGGCCTGGGGCATTCCGGCAACTCCGATGGTCTGAACGCGCACGAGCATTGCGCTTATCTGCACCTGACCGGCGCCGAGATGGTTCGCAAGGTTGATGGCAAGATCCAGGCGGCGGTCTCGATCGACCAGGCCGTTGCCCGGGCGACCGCCGACCAGACCTATCTGCCGTCGCTCGAACTGGGCTTGAACAACAACCAGTATTCGTTTCGCTCGGCCGAGACCTTTGTTCCTTATGAAGCCAACCCCCGGCTGGTCTTCGAGCGGATGTTCAAGGGGCGTCCGCCGATCGTGCCGAACTGGAGCCGTCGGGGCATGGCGCGGGCCGACCAGATCCAGGCGAGCGCTCCGGCGGGCTCGCCCGACCGGGCGGTGATCGACCTGGTTCTCGACGAGGCCAAGGCACTCCGGCGCGACCTGGGCCGGTCGGATCGCCACAAGCTCGACGAGTATCTGCACTCGGTCGAGTCGATCGAGAAGCGAGTGACGTTCATCGAGGCTCGCCAGGCGATCGAGGCTCGCGATGCCGCCGACCCTGGCCCGTCTCGGATCGTCCTGCCGACCAATCTGCCCGCCGAAGGGCTGCCGATCTGGAAGATCACGCACCCGGTCGAGCGCGACCCGGAACGGCACGGCGAATACATCGCCCTGATGGCCGACCTGATCGTCCTGGCGTTCCAGACCGATACGACCAGGGTGGCGACGCTGGCCGCCGGCTCCGACGAAGCGTCGTTTCCGGGGGTCGTCACCGTGGGCTACGAGCGCCATTGCCACACCCTGGAGCATCAAGGCAACGCCGACAAGCTCGAAAACGCCGACCCGATCGCCCGCGAAGCCTGTCGCCAGATTCACGCCTGGTACACCGCGCTGTTCGCCCAGATGGTTGCCCGGATGAAGTCGATCGACGAAGGGGGCTCGACCCTGCTCGACAACACGCTCTTGCTCTACACGTCCTACATGGCCGACGGCGGCCACGGTCGCGACGACTATCCGGTCCTGATCGCGGGCAAGGCCGGCGGAACCCTGAAACCGGGCCGACACATCGCCTATCGCGACCACACGCCGACGTCGAACCTCTACGTCGAGATTCTCAACCGGATGGGTGTGGCCACCGAGACGTTTGGTGACAACAAGACGTCGAAGAACGTCAGTTATGAGGGGCGGTTGCCGGGGTTGTGTTGACGAATGGTTATTTTCAAAAAAATTTTTCAATTGATATGTGATTATGAAAGGATTTCAGTGAAACTTCTAAAATGCGTATTTTGTGGAGTGTATGTTCGCGAAGACCGATTGAATCGACATGTTTCCAGGGTGCATATTAGAGCATCAAAAGGAAACCGATTTAAAACATATGTGCTTACCGATACAGGATCTATTGTGACAAGAGAAAAAGAGAATGAACGTTACGAAGCTTCTATTGGAGGACAGACAAATTCTACTGACGAGGATGATATAACTCACGACCCTGTGCCCTATTCGGGTAATTTGCAGGATTGGGATTCAGCGTGACATCTCTTCAGGACTGCGAAAATGATAATGGTGTTCTGCCCACATTGCGGATCAAAAGTTCGAAGTGACCGCTTAGCTAAGCACGTTGCAAAGCGGTGTCCGAAAGGAGACTTGCATACACAAGCCCACCGTCGATCAATCAGCGGTGTAGTCTTACCTGATTGTTTGAGTAAAAATCAATCGAGGTTGGTCAAAGGATCGTCTCGGATGAGAAAAATTGACGATGCCAGCCGCGAACGTTCCCTCGACGGAGCTCGCCACTATGGGCATGCTTATCGAGACCAGGGAAGGTTCGGGTCGCACTCGACTCATGATGATTATGGCGAAGAATCATCTCCTTGATTTAATGAAATGTGATTCTCTATTAATATTAAACGGTCCGCACAGCGGACCCTACAAAGAGTAGAAGGAGTCGTAGGCTGGGTCGTGACCCAGTTCCCCAATCATGATCATCAAAATCAACCGCAGGCCCGGCCGATTTGTCGCCGTGGGACATGATGGCCTGCGGATGAGTTCCCTTGACGGCTCAACCTGGTCGAACATCCAGACCGGCAAGGAGGGGGAGGTCTATCGCGCGGCGGCTTTTGGTGGGGGGCGATTCGCCGCGGTGGGTTCGTTTGGGGGGAGTAACCTGCTGGCCGGGTCGGCCGATGGGATTCACTGGGAAAGCCGGACCCTCGACGCGAAATACTTCAAGTATCTGCGCGGGATCGGCTACGGTCTGGGAGAATTTGTCGCCGTTGGTGGCGATCCCGGCAGCGTGGGAAGCTCGTCGCCGCTGATCGTCCGGTCCAGCGATGGGATTCACTGGAGCGACTATATCGAGTTCTCGGGCAAGCAGATCCTTCGCCGGCTGGCGTTTGGCGCGGGGCGTTTTGTCGGCGTGGGGGATCGAGGACGTCGGGCGACATCGACCGACGGCAAAGCCTGGGTCGACATGCCCGACGCGAAGGCCATCGACACACTCGTGGATATTACGTTCGGCAACGGAGTCTTCGTCGGCGTGGGCCTTCATGGTCTCCGGATGAGCACGCGTGATGGCCTGAAGTGGGAGCATCGCCAGGTGGGCGAGGAGGGGGAACATCTCAATTCGGTCGTCTGGACCGGTCAGCGGTTCGTCGCCGTGGGCATGGGGGCGACTTATGAGTCGGCCGACGGCGAGCACTGGACGCGACGAACCAACCAGAATGCACCGTTGACCGTCGCTTACGGTTCGGGAGTGTTCGTCGGCGCTCACTGGAAGGGGCGAATGTTCCGGTCGACCGACGCCGTGGAGTGGCGCGAGGTCTTCCGGTCGGACCAGCACGTCGAGGCGATCGTCTTCGGAGAGTCTTGATCGTCGGGGTGAATCCTCATTTGCGGGAGCGGATCGGACAGGCCGCCTGGAGGGTCTCGCCGCCGCCGACGGCTCGTTCGACGGCGTGGTAGAGCGAGTGGCCCAGGCCCCGCTGGATCACGGCGAAGAGTTCGTGTCGGCATTCGAGAAAGTGTTGGACGATCCTCGGGTCCCACTGGGTTCCGGCTCCGTCGCGAAAGATCTCGACGATCTTCGCTTCGGAGAGGGCCGCTCGATAGCGCCGGACCGACATCATGGCGTCGCAGGAATCGGCCACGGCGAGAATCCGGGCCATCAGCGGAATCGCCTCGCCTTTCAACCCATCGGGATAGCCCTTGCCATCGAACCGTTCGTGATGGCCGCGCACTCCGGGGCGGAGATAGGCCAGCCGGGTGACGTTGGCGATGATCCGCTCGCCGGTGATCGGGTGCTCCTGGATGTGGAGATATTCCTCGGGAGTGAGCGGCCCTTCCTTGCAAAGCACGGCGTCGCGGATGCCGATCTTGCCGAGGTCGTGGAGCAATCCCGCGAGGTAGAGGTCGCTGGTCACCCCTCGGTTCAGGCCCATTTCCTCGCCCAGCCGAACCGCGATCCGCGCGACGCGTTCGCTATGACCGCAGGTGTAGGGATCTTTGGCGTCGATCGCCGCCGAGAGGCAGCGGACGACACCAAACAAGGTCTCCTTCAGCTTGTCGTGGGCTCGACCATGGCGATGATGATTGATGTGGAGTTCCCAGATGATCCGGGCGACCCGGAGCTGACTCTCCCGGAACGGAGCCTCGCCGCCAAACCGCAGAGCGATCAGCCAGCACGAACGCGGATACTTGATCGGCAAGGCGATTGCCGCCGTGGCTTCGGGCAGCCCCAGCGAGCCTTGTCGAGGTGAGATCGCGGGGCGCCAGTTGCCGCCGATCGGTAGCTCCTCGGCCAGTTGCCGCGTGAGCTGATGCAACGAGAACGACGTCGGAACCCAGTCGCCCACGGCTCCCAGGATTTCTCCGGTCGGTTCGTTACAGACGAAGACGAGAGCGGCTTCGGTCCCGTCGCGAATCGACACCAGCACATCGCGAAACAAGTCGGTATTCTGCGATCCCAGTTCGAGGACATGGATAAATTGCTCCAGGACGTCCCAGGCCGCCCGATCGACCGGCTGGGCTGGTTCCTCGACTGTTCGGTGCCTCGACTGATAGGTTCCGATGCTCAGATCCGCCAGGACGGGAAGATTCCGAAGGTCCGGAGTCGATGGTTCGATCGAACCTTGTTCCGGGTCGGTTGAGATCGAGGGTAAATTCATCGTGTGTGACCATTCCAGCGGCCGGTGATCGACAATTCGATCGAGGCGAGGCTCGATCGCTTCGGTCCGTCGTCAAACAATCGGGCCGGTCGCCTGTGACTCGTGAACGATTCGACTTCTTCTGACGGAGAGATCCCTCCCGGTCGGGATGAGTTCGCACAGGCTACTGCGGCTTGCATTCGGATTGCACACGTAGGGTCCGCTGTGCGGCCCGTCCCTTTGTGCGATGGAACAGACAATTCCGGCTGGAAACCAGGGCGGATAACGAAGAACACGGTCCGCACAGCGGACCCTACAAGAGTAGGGGAGTGCCAAGCGGTTGATAACCGCCCTGGTTTGGATCACGATCGGGTGCTTCGGTTCCGGGCGACAAGACTTCGGGCCTGAATCCTGTCGCTATCGGATCGGTTTCAGGGGAGCTCACGGCGCTCACCAGAAGAAACTTACGTCATCTTCGGACAATTGGCGGCTCGTTTTTTCGATTGGCCCGATCGGTCGATCTTTGATGTCCGATTCCAGTCTCGGGCCATGTCAACGTGGGATTTTCACCCGAGTTGCCGTCGATGGACCGCAACCGTGACATAAGGTGAATCTGGGTAGATCGCGTTTCGACGAATGGTAAACCACGGTCACCACTCGTCATGGTTGTCGACGCGATCAGCTCTGGCTGGGATGGGAGTTGCGATGGATCATGCGGGGTGGCAACCCGAATGGGTGGGGTTCGATGACGAATCCACGGAGTCCGACGACGGGACCTCGACCTTCGAGGTCGTTCTCGCGCTCGGATTTCACGTCGATCCACCCTCAAGCCTCGCGCTTCCCGGCGACCAGACCGTCGCTTACCCGGGTCACGATCCGATTCCACCCGTGGAGTCGTATTCGAGCCGGTCCAGGCGGGTCCGTAAACCGGTGATTCCGGGATACGAGATCCTTGGCGAA
>JAJYCH010000209.1 GCA_021778575.1 Planctomycetota bacterium | reverse complement strand
CGTGACCACCTTGAAAACCGGGTGGCGAGTGTCGAGGAGCTTTTTCCCAGCACTGAGGTAGCCGCCCTCGGCGTCGAAGGGCTGGGCGGCCTCGGCTCGCTGATCGGGAGTCAGGCTCTTGCGAGTGCCAAGCCATGTGTACGACACGCGGACGGCGGCCATGTTCGCCCGGAGGTTCAGGGCCGGAGACTGGACATTGTTGTTATTGGTTCTGGGCTGAGCTTGTACAGCAGTACTCATCGTTGGCCTCCTTGAAGTTTATTCGAGTCGTCGAGCCCGACCTGCGTCATTCACAAGTCGGGCTCGTCCGTAATCAGGGTCTTCGGACCAATAAATCCAGGATCAATTCACACTGGGGTCTCGGTTGATCGAGCGCCCAGGAGTGCCACCCGAGCCCCTGGTGTAGAGGCCAGGGCGATCCGCCGAGAGGCACCGGCCCGAAGCCCAGTTCCGCAGTTTCTCGACCGATTCACCGGCGGTCACCGCGACGGGGACGACGTTCATGGCGGAATCGACCAGGGGCACATCGAGGAGGGCAGCCAGGCGGCAGGCACTTTTGATTTCCGCGCCGGTCCAATCGCGGTCGTTGGGACGGGATTGTTTGATCTCCAGTCCGAACTTCTCCAGGTACATCTCCCAGATTGCGTCCTTCTCCTTCCGATCCGGCAGATCAATGAAAAAGGTCCCGTCCCAGCGCTCTGCCCGGCTGAATTCGGGCGGGAGCTTCGAGATGTCGTTGCTGGTGGCGACGACGAATACGTCGCTTTCGTGGTCCGACAACCAACTGAGAAAAGTCCCGAACATCCGGGCGCTGACGCCGCTGTCACCTGCAGACTGGACTCCGGATAACGCCTTCTCGATCTCGTCGATAAAAAGGACACAGGGAGCCATCGCATCAACGATCTTGAGCGCCTGGCGGGTACGCTCCTCGGTCTGACCCACGAGCGAACCCATGAGCGAGCCGACGTCAAGAACCAGTGTCGGGCGTCCGGTCTCGTTTCCAAGGGCCTTGGCAAATGCCGATTTTCCGGTACCCGGCACTCCAAGAAGCAATACACCTTTCGCACGTACACCAGCACCACGATGGCTGCCTCCAAGTGCCTTCCTGGAGAATCCTTTGAGAGCATCGAGGCCGCCGAGGTCGTCGAACGTCTCGCCGCCCCGGTGGAGAGTCAGTAGCCCCGACTTTTTCAACATCCCCAATTTGATCTCCCAGAGGGTCTCGGGCACGATCTTGCCGTGACGCACCAGCGACAAGCTGAAGGCGTTCTCGGCCTCAAGTCTCGTCAGTCCCGCAGCCGCGTCGAGTACCAAGTCCAAGGCATCGCCTTCCGGCAGGTCTCCGGGCTCCATTGCGATCGAGCGGGCGATCTGCTCCAGTTGTTCCCGACCTGGCAGGTCGTGCTCCACGACCACGAACTGGCGTTCAAGCTCGACCGGGATCTGAACCACCGGAGAGAGTATCACGACGAAGGTGCGATCCTGTTTGCCCTTGGAGATCGCCGAGTCGAGCGCCTGGACGATCTCTGCCGAGCCCAGGAACCTGTGAAAGTTCCTCAGTACCAAGAGTGCCGTCCCGTCGGGCGTGGCCAGGGCATTCAGCGACTTGATCGCCGCCAGGGGATCGGGGGCGCTGGAGAGTACCGGATCTTCGGCCCTCCAACCGTTGAGCTTGAGACCCTTGTCGATGTCCCATGACGCGAGCCCCCAGTTGTTCTGTCGGGCAAGCTGGGCGATCTCGTGCATTGCGTCGTCCTGCTCTGAGGTCTGTACCCAGATGCCGCTGAAGGCGGCGCGGACGTACTCGGACAGTCGCTCGCTGAGCGTCATGGATTGCTCCCGTCGGTTGAGGTGTATTGATCGAAAGAGACCGAGGGCTGTTCGGCCCCCGGCCCGGAGAAGATTAGCTGGATTGACGAAGGTCGTTACTGGTCTGCTGGGCGTTGTAGTACTCGCCGGTCATTTGCTCTGACGTCCGCTGACCGAGGGCAACTTCGACGAACTGGCTGGCAAGGCGGCATTCGGTACCGCTGAACCCCTTGGTCTCGATCTTGGTCTCGCCCTTCGGAGAGATCGTGATCTCGATAGTCTTCATGCGACACCCCCGACCTGGATCACCAGCTTGATGGAGCCATCGGCGAGGTTCTGCTCGAAGACGCTGTGACCCTTTTTCCTCGCCTCGATTTTTGCCTTCGCGACCGCATAGGCTTGTACGAATGCGTCGAGGTGCTTTTGTTCTCCCCACGAGCCGTTGTAATTGTCGTACTGGACGCGGCCGGTACTGGTGTCGATGACGGCGTGGTAGAGCCAGCCGGGCAACCTGACCAGTAAACCCGTCGCCTCGCCGTCGAACAGTCGGACCGTGCCGTGAAAAGGCTCGTCGAGTCCCAGGCGCTTCGCAGCGGCCTTCACCGCCTCGGCGTCGCGGACTTCGGTTTGTATCTGAACGATGTGACTCACGCTTCTGGTCCTCCCCATCGGTCTCGTAATCATTGCCGCCGGGAGAGAGGGTCAGGAGACGAATAATCTCGAACCCCAGAGTCCCAGAACCTACAATGTGGATGCAGGCACAACCTC
Organism: Planctomycetota bacterium; assembly: GCA_021778575.1. Classification (GTDB taxonomy): domain Bacteria; phylum Planctomycetota; class Planctomycetia; order Isosphaerales; family Isosphaeraceae; genus Tundrisphaera. The sequence goes on along the minus strand of JAJYCH010000209.1, from coordinate 5,020 downwards.
GCTGTCTGGTAGTCAACGACCCCAGACAGCGAGGTTGGCAATCACCGTGGTTGCCGGTGCTTCAACCCGCCTGTTTCTTCTTCGCATTGAGGGCGTCAGCGATCCGTTTCGAGGCGATACGGTAGTTCACCTCTTTGATCTCATACCCGATGTAGCGGGCACCGAACTCGACGCACGCGACACCTGAGGTTGCCGAGCCCATCGTCAGGTCGCCCACCAGCCAGCCGGATCGGCCGAGCCCCTTCAGCAGGAGCTTGGACTCCTCCAAGGGCTGCGCCCACTCGTGCGGCTTCACCCCGGTCTCCGATGGGACCTCAAGCACGTCGATCCAGTTTGTCAGCCAGTTGAGCGCCTTGGGGGTTTCACCGCCCGGCTTGACGAAGATCATCACGATCCGCCACGACGAATTGATCATGCCGTCCTTAGCGACTCCCCTGTGTGGCTTCTGGTTCTTGCAGGACGCGGCCGACCAGTGCTTCAACCCAGCCAGGTCGGCCGCGATGCTCATTTCGCCGATCTGGTGGATGCCACAATAGATGGCCGCGAGGCCGCCAGGCTTTAGGAGCCGGAAATAAGTCTCCATGTATGCCTTGAGTTCGTCTCGATTCCACGCCCAAGGCGGGTCCCCCAGCCCGAGGTCCAGTATCGAGTCCTCCAGGCTCGCGGCTTCCTTCTCGAAGTCGCCATGAATCAGACGATAATCGTCGCGAGTGAACACAGGAACATCGTTCGCCATCTCCGATTTGGCGTGCTCGAAGTTCGCCTTGTTGATCTTGCGACCCGTCGCGCTCCCCTGAATCGCACCTGCGGGCAATCTCGCCAGGTCCTTGGCCGCCTTCCGCGCACCCTGGATCGTGTGGGCCGCGGTTGACGCCGGTCGAGGATACACCTTGCCGTCGCGGCCGACCGTAGGTGTCGCGAGTGCGACACGTCGTTTCACCCTCGCCGCCGTCGAGTGATGCACGCCAACCGCTTCGGCAACCTCGCGGCTACTCTTGTGGGGAGCCGCCTTGACATACAACTCCAGGAGCTTCTGACGCTGCTCCAGGGTGATCGTCTTCCGCTGGGAGTTCAACTCGATGGCCAGTGCAATCCGCTGGTCCTCGGTCATCGCCGAGTAGACTTTATAGGTGAAATTCTTGATGCCCAATTCCTGGGTGACGGCCCAGCGCTCGTGGCCGTCCAGGATCGTCCCGTTCACGCAGAAGTGGAGTTGCTCCAGGACCCCATGCTTCTCGATTGATTCCCGGAGCGACTGACGCTGCGAGTCGGTCATCCGAGGCATGCCCTCGATGGGCTTGGGAGTGGGTTTGAACGGAGGGGGACTGCTACCACTGGCGACGTAACCTTCGGGCGTCTGCTCCGGCGTTTGCGATTTGCGGGGCTTGCTCATATTCGGCTCCGGTAGTGGTCAGTAAGCTCACCCCCATTCTACCCGGCTAAAACCGATTGTATACTAGATGCAAGTCATTCTGCCAAATAGACTTGCGATCATAGAAAAATGCGATTTCGTCGATTTCGGAACGCTTTTTGGCCAACTCACTTTCGGAAGTAGCCGAGTTCCCGGAGCGTGAGGTCCACGTAACGCTCCGATAGTGAGTGCTTCAGGGCTGCCTCGACTGCCTTGAGGATCTGGTCCTGGACGGAGGGCGGCAGCTCGGCGGCCATCGTCTCGCCCTTGGGGGCGAGGTCGAGCCCCGCCCAGTCGCACAGCTTGCCGAAGGTTCCGCACCGCAACTCGGCAGTGCCCTTCAAGAATTTATAGATCGCACCAAAATCGACGCCCGCTTCAGCCCCAATTTGCTTGGGCGGCTTGCCGCTGGCGATCAAGGCGTCTCGCAGCTTGTCCTCGACCCCCATCCGAAAAATCCTCCGATTGGCTATTGACTCAATCACCACCCGCATATATTGTAAGCCATATTGGCGATTCGATCAAGAACCAATCACAATACTGAAGGAGGAATCGATGAAGCATGCCTCGCACCACCAGCTAACCCCGAGACTGCGGACTCAGGATGAAAATCATTGACATTCAATCCGGTTCATGTATTCCAGCGTTACCCCCGCATTCCCCAAGTTTAGGAGTCTTTTCCGTGCCTATGTTCCGGATGTTTTTCTGCGCCGAGAGAACTCAATCGGTCCAGGTTTTCCACTTTCGCGATGTCGAGGCTGACGACCTGACCGAGGCAGAGGGACGGGCCGACGCTTTCGCTTCCCTCATCACTCCTGCCGACGTTGCCAAGTGGGGGGAAGACCATCAAGGCTCGCCTCCCATCGTCCAGGAATCGGGCGATCCCTACGTCTTGGAGGTCCATCAAATCGTGCCAAACGAGGCACTTGCCGACGAGAGGAAACCGAAGCCGCTCCCGACGTTCACCGAACGTGCCACAGGTATCAAGTTGACTCCCGAAGAACTGCATTTCGTCAAGTGTCACATTCATAGTCTCATCTCCGCTGATTTCACCAATCGGCTTGAAGACGAGGGACTGGGAATGTCGTCGTCCGACCGACACGACCTCGACGAGAGGCAACGCCGAGCCATCAAGGCCGCGTTCCCGGAAACCACCGACGACGAGATCGACGACCTCGAAGCGATCGAGTGCCCTTTCACCGATATCAACAAACTACTGTACGTCATCGGCTGTCTCGACCGATACCGTCGCGCTTGAGACCGGCGAAGGCGAGTGTGACAACAGAAGGAAGAAAGGAGGGGTTTGATGCCGTGGACGCTAGTGGAGAAGCGGGCGGATCAGGTAAAGCCCGGCGAGACTCTGGAGATTTGGCACCCCGAATACACACCCGGATCGATCGAGCACCCGTTTAAGGTGACTGGCGTCCGTCGATCGGGCTCGAAGTCCGTCGCCATCGAAGGGTGGTATGACTCCTTCAGCACTCGGACGGACATCATTCTGCGACGTCGGGAGGCGACCCTGGTGCGTGCCTTTGAGAAGGATGACTGCGTCACCGCCGAGACGCCGGTCTGCGAACTCGTATCTGGCAACGTCATCTGGGCCTTCGGTCACAAGTGGAAGGTGACGCATTCCGAGCCCAGCGGCACCAAGATGTGGCACTTGGAGGCGATCTGTGTTGGCAATCCCAGCAAGCGATACCCGCTCGGAGGGCCGCACTATACCCGGATGATGAAGACGACGGTGGTGACCCAGATAGTGGAGGTGGAGACTGAATGAACACCAACCCCTAGCCCCGCCGAGTCCCCGGTCCTAGCCGATCACAAGGACCCAGGCGAGCAAGTCCAGACACGTCTCCTTGGCCTCAGGATTCGCCACGTCCGGCTTTAGGCTCTCGCGGCCATCATGTCCTCTGGACGAATTACTGAATGGTGGAGTGGGGAACCCGTTGATCCCCACTCAGCGCCCCTCACTCCTCCGACCGACGTGCTTGTACCAACCCTGGTAGCGGAGTCCCTCCGGTGTGAGCCCCGCGAGCCAGGCGGTGTCGAGGAAGCGAGGGACGTCATAGTGGGCGAAGAGGTGCCTGGCCAGCGAGCGGTACTGACCGGTCGCGTCCTTATCCGGCGGCTCCCACACCTCGGGTGGCCTCAGCCAGTCTCGCCAGTGGGCCGAGAAGGCGATCAACGCCTGGGTGTGATCCGACCTCTTGTCGAGGAGGTCGCTCCGGTCCTGGCAGCAGAACGCCAGGTGTCGGAGCATCTTCAGATCGGGTTCGAGGGCGAGACGAGTGGGTCCGTCGCGCCGATAATGCTCGGCATGCTTCAGGAGTTTCGCGATCGACTTGGAGGACGGGATCGTCGGCCGAGGTGAGACCGGGCTTCGACTGATCCGTTCTCCTGGCCTTGAGACTGATTGTCTAGCTGAACGACGATCCGATGGGAACTCTTGCTCGCGCCAATCCAGGAACTCGGGCATTCAGGAGATGGACACTTCGATCCACCGCGCTCGAAAGTCGATGATCCGCCCAGCGACCCGGAGAGGAATGGGTCGCCGTCCTCTGTCATCGCTCCCGGCATGAACAAATCAACCGATCGGGCGGTCGTCTGTCAGCATCGATTCTCGATCGATTCTACCCCCATCATTGTGGCGACTCTTGTTTCGAGCCCTGTCATAATCTTCATCTTCCTGGTCTCTCTCGGAGCCCGATACCCATTCGACTAGGGTTCTTCACTTTGACGGTTGAGGCTGAACTCAACCGGCTCGTCTTCCTTGGCTGATTGCATCTATCCAGAAAATCAATAACGACAATCCAAGACCCACGCTAACGAAAAAACCCTGGGAACTTCCCAGGGTTTCTTGCAATCGCCCGACCGATTCGTATCAGAGGCTAGTTAGTCGGATCGTATCAGAATGACCAGAGACGCAAATCCTTATGGCACAAGGACTTAAAAAGTGGAGGATAGGGGATTTGAACCCCTGACCTCTTGCATGCCATGCAAGCGCTCTCCCAGCTGAGCTAATCCCCCGCTCGACAAGGAGAAAGATACCGTCTGACCAATCCCTTGTCAACGCTTTCGCTCGAATTCTTGATAGATCAACCGAAGTAATCAGGCTCGTTTCCTTTGCGCCACTTGATATTACAGCCCATGCTCGGTTTCTGATCGTCAAGAATTGAGCGACCTGCAATAACAAGGTCGAGAGCCGATCTCAGTTCTCGACCATCGACCGGGATCGCGTTTCCAGGACGGCTGCCATCCAGTTGCCCGCGATACACGAGTTGCTGATTCGCGTCGAAAAGATAGAAATCCGGAGTACAGGCCGCGCGGTAGGCCTTCGCGACGGACTGGTCCTCGTCGTACAGATACGGGAATGTATAGTCGAATTCGACCTTCTCGCGAATCATCATCTCAGGCTGATCGTCGGGATAAGTCTCCGTATCGTTTGAGTTGATCCCGATGACCGCGACCCCTTTGGATTGATATTCTGTAACCGTTCAGTCCGCTACTGAGAGTCAGGAAAGTAATGTCCGCGCGGGTAGGGTTAATGTATACTCTCGGGCATGAGAGACAAAGGATCGCCCGAGGAACATGAACACCGTCGTCTCCTGG
>JAJYCH010000208.1 GCA_021778575.1 Planctomycetota bacterium | reverse complement strand
TCAAGACGTATGTCGGTCGGGGGCTGGTCGGTCGGATCGCCGAGCGGAAGGTCGAGGAGGGACGTCGGCGTCGGCTCGAAGCGGCCGCCGCCTTCAAGGCCGAGCAGACGCGACTCATCACCCCCGAGCGAGCCCTGGCCCAGCACGAGGCCGCCTGCAAGCTGATGCTGGAGGTCAACCTGAGGCTCGCCGGCTACCACCGGGTGGACCACAAGTGGAGGAAGCGACGTGTCCGAGAATCCTGATCCGTCGAAGCCCGCAACCGCCGAGGACCAGATCCGCACCGTGCTCGAACGAGCCCGGTCGGGCGACCAGGCTTCGCTCCCGTCGCTCCGCAAGACCCTCGACGATCATCCCGAGATCTGGGAGCAGTACGGGGCGCTGACGACCCACGCCCATCGGTCCTGGATCGAGCTGATCGGCGGGACCGACCTGGCCCTGAAGGAGTCGCTGACCCGCCGGCTCAAAGCGATGAGGGTCCAGCTCACCAATCCGGACTCCTCGCCGCTCGAGACGCTGCTGATCGAGCGGATCCTGGCCTGCTGGCTCCAGTCGTCGTACGCCGACACCGCCGCCGCCCGACCTCACGGCCTCTCGTTACAGCAACTCAAGTTCGCGACAAAGCGGCAGGAAGCTGCCCACCGGGCCTACCTGTCGGCGATCGCCTCCCTGGCGATGACCCGGAAGCTGCTGGGGGGGTCGAACATTCCGGCGGAGAAGATCCAGGCCCCGAGATCCACTGGTCCTTCCATGATGGGTGAGCCCGCTGATAACGAAGCCGTGATTCGTCTCGATACCAGGGCAAAGTTGCAGTCGCTCCTCGAGAGAAGGCGAGCGAGTTCGACCACCGAGTCGCTGGATCGTTGATCCGACGAACGAGGCGGTCCGCGAGCCTGGATTATCCGCTTTGGAAGCCGTGGGCGATCGGGACCGTGACATCGCCGTCCCGTTCATCTTCCCGTGGCGAGCTTCGCCTCGAACGCGGCGACGAACTCGACGAACGGGAGGCCGATCGCCAGGCAGAAGGCCCTTGCCTCGACCAGGTCGAGCCGTCGCTCGCCTCGCTCGCATTTGCTGACGAACGACTGGGTCTGGCCGAGACGACTCGCCAGCTCGACCTGTGTCAGGCCCGCGTCGCGTCGGGCTTCGCGGAGCCCTCCGAGGAAGACTTCGTAATCTCGGGAGAAGATCGACTTGTCCATGCGGCCGTCACCTCGGCCGCACGTTAAAGTCCTTTTTGGAATAGTCCAATTTCGACTATTGACCCGAGATCACCGGGCCGTGATCATGGACCCGCGTGATCGAGTGTGGGGGCGACGTCGATCGGCCCAACTCAGAATCGGGAGAATGCCTGTGCCGAACCTGCGAATGCGTCTCGTTCGAATCGCGGTACTCAGTCTTTCGATCCTGGCCGTCTTCGCCACTCCCGGCCCGGCCGGGTCGGATTCCGACCCGTTGCCGGCTGCCATCTCTGCTTATGACATCGCCACCCGGGATGATCTCCTGTTCGGTCACCTGCTCGCGCCCTTGATGAAGGGAGATGTGGCCGACTGGCCGATCCTGGGGGGCCTGGCGCAGCAGGTCGGCGATTGGGTCGATCAATTCGTCGGGGCGCGGCAGATCGCCAGCTTGATCACCGAGGCGTTCCCGATGGAGGGTCAACCCGCTCTCCGACCCCTCGAGACCGAGGTCGAGCATTGCGCGAAGACTCTGGGCCTCCCGAGGCCGGCGATCTATGTCCGGAACTCCCCTTTCACTCAGGCCTACGTCACCCACGCCTTCCATCGGGATCAGCTCGTGCTGACCTCCGGGCTGCTCGCGCTCTATGAAGGGCGACCGGAGGAATTGAGGTTCGTCATCGGCCACGAACTCGGCCATGTGAAGTGCGGTCACCTCGAACTGAAATCGAAGGCGTTCGGCCTGCTCTCGGTGATCCAGGCGATCAACCTGGCCGTCGTGCCCGACAAGTTCCAGGCCGTCCTGCCGACCCTCGGACTGGGCCGCCTCTACACCTGGTGCCGGGAGTCGGAAATCTCCGCCGATCGAGCCGGGCTGCTCTGTTGTGGCGAACCGAAGATCGCCTATCAGGCGATCATGAGGCTCCAGCATGGTCTGAACGCCGACAGCCCCTGGATCGACCCGGAGAAGGCCGACTTCGACGCCGAGAAGGTGATCAGGGACTTCCAGCAGTGGCAGACTCAGCCATTCGTCAAGCTGATCCTCGATTTGAAACGTCACGTTCTGGTGCATCCGTTCGTCCCCGAACGTCTGGCCGCGCTGAAGCTCTGGGTCGAGACTGGCGGATACCGCGAGCTCTCGGGGCGTCGGGCCAGGACGGACGACGGCCAGTTGATCGAGGTGGTGAAGATCCAGGCATTCGAGCTAGCACCAGAAGGCCAGACGATCGACCCCTATGTGATCGTCTTTGACAAGGATGTGCAGGTCCTTCGTACCGCGACGGCTCCGCCCGTTCGTGCCGGCCAGTGGAGGGGCTTCAAGAGCACGGACAAAGGCGTCAACCAGCCGCGGGAGTTTCGCGACGGCCAGCCCCTATTCTTCGAGGTCTGGGACGACAACACGCTCTCCGACTCGTTCGTTGGCGGATTCGTCATCTACCCTGATGGTCGTGGTGCTTCGATCGACTCTTCGGGAGGGCGGACCGCTGAGATCACCGCCAGGATTTTGTGGGATTGGAAGGAACCCCAGTCGGTCAGTCGGTCCGGTTTCGCTCGGGTGACGGTCCGGTTCTCGAAGCGTGAATCTTCAACGATAGGAAATCCATCGAGAAAGGAATGACGATGAGCCGTCGAGAGATGATCAGAGGATTGAGTGGAATGATATCGGTCAGCCTGCTGTGGACCGCTTCTGGCTGCGAGTCGAACACGACCGGCACAGGCGAGGAAGCGGATGCTTCGAAACCGAATCAGAAGTCATCGAGTGAACCTTCGAATGGAGAACCGACTTCCCCTCAGCAAAGTCAGCCAGCCCATTGAAGATTCCCGGTCTTGAGGGAGGTCTTACGATTCGATCGGATCGCGAGGCCGCTGATGGCCAGTTCTGTCATCGACGATCCGTTGCTTGGTTTGCAGGAGTCGTCGAAAGCACGAAAGATCAGGTCAAACGAATCGGGTCAACCAGGGCCGGGGTACGACCTCGTCGAAATCAAGCCCCTGCGAACGTCACCTTGATGACGCCCGCAAGAGCTTGATTCAACGATTCTTCATCCGACACTCGCGATCCGAGTTGATCGGATTTCTCATAAATCAATTTGATTTTTACGATCCTGAGATGTTTCTCTGGGATTGAGAGGATCGACCAGTAACACGTCCGTGACCAGATCCGGCGTATGAGTGGCTCAAGCCGGTTCGAAAACTGATCCAGGAACGTTATCGCCCCGTGAACTCAATCACTTCTCCTGGAATTTCCGATCGCTAAAAGAAACGACGGGCGGGCGGCCACTCCGGGCCGCCCGCCTCATTCGAGCCTCCATGGATTGGATCGCCAGTCAACGGCGATGGAACCGGTTTGTCTCGACGAACGAGCCGCCGGCGGCGAGCCCGGCTCCGAGGCCGAGGATTGCCCCGAGCCAGCCGAAGATCATCAGGCCGAGCGCGGCTCCGGCGAGGCCGATGATCAGAACGATCGCCTCGCTCAGGTCGTTGAAGTATTGCTTCTTCGCCGATCCTTTCAGGCCCGGCAGGATCCGGTTGAAGACCTGTCGGAATCCGGGGCCGGTGAAGCCCTGCGGGTTCGGCTGGCTCCAGGGAGCCGGGCCCTGGCAGGGCGGACGACGGCCGGGACGGCGTCTTCTTGAGTGTGAGTTTCTCGACATCGATCCTCCTTCATGGGTTGATCCTGGTGACAGGCGAAGGGCCGATCAGGCTTGGGCGGCGGCCTTGAGCTGGTCAATCAGCTTCGAGGCCTCGGTGATGGTCAGCTCCTCGGGGCGGGTCACTCCGAGGTCACAGAGCAGGCCGTCGAGGTCGGCCTGCAGGCGGCGGGCGATCGCATTGATCGCTCGGATCTGACTGGGCGTGGCGGGGTTTCTCGGCCGGCTGGGTGGGATCTCCGCCTTCGCGTGGCCGTTGCTGAGTTGATGATTCCTTGAAGAATTCACCAGTTCAGTCTGGCCGCTCCCGGCCTGGACCTGGAGCCGGGCCAGTTCGTCGTTGACGGCTTGCTGGGCGGCGATGAAGGCGTCGCGGACCTGGTCGTGAAAGCCGGCCAGGTCGCGGAGCAGGCTGCTTTCGAGCTCGACCTCGAGGTTGCAGCTTGCTCCGATCGAGGAATACGCCGGCAGGCCGAGCTTCTTCGAGACGCCGACGTTCAAACGCAATGGCATGATATTCCTCCTGGATTTGGATGTTTCAGCTCGTCTCGGACGCGGAAAATACCAGGCTATTCGGCGACCTCCTGGAGCCTGAGCTGGCGGAGCGTGTTGAGCGTGGCGGCCATCAATTTCGCCTGTTTCCGGTGGCGGCGGAGGGCGACGATCAGCTTTTGCGAGCGGGTCCGGGCCTCGCCGAGGGCCTCGTGGAGCGACTCGGCCTCGCGGATCAGCCCGACCAGACCGGTTGTGGCTGGGTCCTGGGACGCGGGATCGGGAGTGGGTCTTGTGGGAGCTTCAAGTTTCGTGCGCTCGTTCATGGGTGGATTGGTCCTGGGTGGCGGCTCGTGGGAACGTGTCGCCTGTCGTTGATGGGATTCGATCCGGGTGACGTCGTCGCTCGGTGGGATCGCCGAATCGGCGGAGAGGGGCTGCCAGGCGTAGGCTTGACGGCCGTTCCGGCAGACGATCGGCGATTCGGAATCGATGATCGCGACCTCGGCAAACCCGAGCCGGACGGCCCGGGCGAGGTAGTCGCGGTTGGTCTGGAAGCGGACTTGAGGGCCGCCGTAGCTCGATCGCGAGAGGACGAGTTCGGTCGTCGGGTCGGTCTCTGAGCCTCGGGCGCGGACGGCGATCCGACCGTTGAGATCGACAGTGACCGGTGCGTTGACGGCGTCGGAACCGGGGAGCCGGCCGAGCGCGTCGGACAGGAACGACGCGTCGAGCGGGTCGATCCGGAGCCGGGACGTGATGGCGTCGGGGTCGGGGAAGACCATGTCGACGCGGGGGAAACGTGCCGATGTCTGGACTTCCAGAAGGATCGTCCAGGGTCCGCACTTCAAGGCAATATGGGTCTCGGTCCGGCCGATCGACCAGGGTTGATCGCGCGGCAAGTCGCGAGCGGCGAAGACCGGCGAGCGACGGATCAGGACGTCGCCCGACCAGGGAAACGAGAAGCCGCCGCAGATCAGAACCTGGCGGCCGTCGGTGGCGACGACCTCGTGGCCGTTGCGGCCCTCCTTGAGTAGCAAGCAGCTCAGGGCGTAGCGGGTGTCGTCCTCGGCCGAGGTCATGGTGGCCTCGGCGAGGGCGGTCAGCAGGTCGGCCGGAACCTCGGACCAGGAAGTTGGCATGTCGGGAAATGTGCTGGTATCCGGGAGCCTCGGAACAACGTACTCGCGAGACCTCGGAATCCCGTGGTCGGACCAGCGAACCACGGTTTTCTCGGGGCTGACGGGGTCAAGGGCGACGACGGAATCGTCGCGTCCTTCGAGGTCGGTCAGAGCGTCGAGCGGCAGGGCGACCGTCCCGCTCGACGGCCAGGCGACGGGGCACGAGTGCTCGATGGCCAGGTGCGCGTAGCGATGTCTCGCGCAGAGCTGGCCGCTTTCGGCCTGAAAAACCAGCGGTTCGACGGACCCTCGGTGGGCGATCCCGAGGACGCTCCGGCGAAAGATCGCGCGGAGACCGTGGGCCTGACGACGGGTGATGGTGATCATGTCGGTGATTTCCTTGGTGAAGACGTCAGGAATGCTGGAGATAAACATCGGCGGCGACGAAGTCGAAATAGACGTCGCAGCGGGGGTTGACGCACTCGGCCAGGATCGGCGAGCCGTCACCGGCCCGACCGGGATAGGGCACGGCCCGGCCGCAGAACGGGCAATCGACGACGAGGCGGGGGTCGTCTGGTTCGGGAGAAATGTTCACGTCGGTGTGGATGCCAAATCCGAGACGGCGGATGGTCCGGGGCGACTCGCCGGTCCGGTCGGCGATCGCGCGTTGGAGCTGGGTCATGAAGCGGTTCCTGTGAAGGCTCGGCGCGGACCCCGGCTCGACCCGACGCAACCGCCCGGCGAGCCGAAGGAGGCGAGGGCGGGTGCGTGAAGGGTTGGAGAACCAATCGCGTGAAACGGCGATCAATTCGTGACGTCAAAGCCAGTGGGCTTCGAGCCAGGCGACCTCGGCGGCGAGAGCCTCGGAGCGATTCGGGAAGGGTCCCAGGATCGGACCGTGAACCGGGCGAAGATCGGCCAGCCAGCCACCTTGAGAATCTGGCTCAACGTGACTGGCCCGGCGGATCGCGATCGAGCCGATCGAGTCCAGGGCGATCTCTTCGGCGTAGATCGCGCGGACCGATCCGCCGGGAGCGATGACCAGTTGCATCAAACGCCTCCGCTCTGTCGGAGGATTCGCCGACGCGGCCGATCGACGAGCATCGCGTCGAGCGACGACTGTACTCGGGAGAGCTGCGAGGCCACGGCCTGCCGGACTCCCGAGACTTCGCGGAGTTCGCGAGGCTCGACGCCCCGGACCGCCCGCTGGGCCTCGGCCACCAGCGATTCGAGCTGGTCGTTCGACCGGACGTTGAGGGTCCGGAACCGATCGAAGAACTCGGTCAGATTGCCGATGACCGAGTCGCGAAAGACCTTGGGCTGGCCGTCGTCGCCGACGCCCGAGAGCCGTTCGGTCAGGTGGGCGATCAATCGCGTGAATTCATCGAGGAATGCCTGTTCGGCGAGCTGGACCGCCTCCTCGAAGCGAGCGGCGACCCTCGCCTTCTCGGCCTCGTACAAGCCCGGCGCGAGCTGGACCAGGTAATCGGGCGGCTCGACGCTCGGGAAACCCCACTCGACGCCGAACAGACCGGCCAGCGTCTCGGGATAATCCGATGGGTTGTAGAGCGAGCCCAGCCGCTCGTGAGCCGCCTGCTTCAGCTCGCCGAAATGACGGTCGAGGTTGGTCACCGCGTCATCGAGTTCGGCCCGGAAGTCGGTCATCTGCGCGGCGAACGACTCGACCGTATCGTGACGGATCAGCCGGATACCAGGCTCGGGGAATGGCAGGCTCAAACCCTTCCAGTAGGCGTCGACCTTGCCGCGAATCGCGGTCACGGCGCGGAACGCGGCGTGGCGGGTGTCGATCAGTTTCTTGCCCGCCGAGAGGAACTGGCCCTCGGCGTCGAAGGCCTCAGCGGCCTGGGCCTTCTGTTCGCGGGTCAGCGTCTTTTGAACGCCGAACCAGGTGAACGAGACCCGGACGGCGGCCATCGTCGACCGAAGTCGCTCGGCGGGATTGGTTGATGTGTTGGCGACAGCGGGACGGGAATCGAGGTGATCAAGCAAGGTGATCATCATGTCCTCGGGTGAGAAATAGGGACGAACCACCCGGCCCGCCCCCTTGAGAAGTGGAGATCGAGACGGGTCGAGATAACCTGTCATCAAGATCAGTTCGACGACGGGTCGCGTCGGACCTTCCGGCCCGGCGAGATCGCCGCCTCGCTGCCTCGGGTGT
>JAJYCH010000207.1 GCA_021778575.1 Planctomycetota bacterium | reverse complement strand
CAATAGCTCGGTGATCGTGTAGACCTTCCGATTCTCGACCAAACCCTCCTCCTGGCGGAACGGCGGGATGCCGCTCGGCTCCCAGAAGGTGACCTTTCCCGCCTTCTGGCGATTCAGAAGCCGGTGCCACCTCGCGACGGAACGGAGGAGTTCCTCGGGATCACGCCCCTTCATCGTGAGGTTCGGCTGCGGGGGCACCAGCAGTGGTTGACCGGGCGAGGCGGCGTCCGGGTTCGGCACCGAGGCGACGAACCTGCGGTCGTTGAGGTAGTCGATCAGGGGACCGTGGTGGACCGCGTCGAGCATCGGCTGGGCGACCAGCCAGCGGAACACCGTCACCCAGAACTCGTCGTGCCCGAACTCCGTGCCGATCCGGGTCGCGAGGAGCGACCGGACCAGCCGCTCGTCGCCGCCGAGGTCGAGGATCTGAGCCCAGCGGAAGGCGGACAGCACGTCGAAGTCGTCCGGTGCCTGCAAGTAAAGGTGCGCCTGCTTCTTGGTCAAAGGGACAGGAAGTCCGTCCACCGTCCTGATGTTCTGCCCCTGCGCGACGTGGAGGAACCACCGCTGGTGGACGACGCCCTTCGGCGTCAGCCCCTCCAGCCAGGCAGTGTTCATGAAGGTCGGTACGTCGTAGCGGGCGGTTAGATGCCGCACCAGCGAGTGGAACTGCCGGTAGGCGTTATGGCTCCGGGGTTCCCAGCCCTCCGGCTGTCGGACCCAGCGCCCGGCGTGAGCGGACAAGGCGAGCAAAGCTCGGGCGAACTGCGGAGCCCCTCGCCCTTGGAGCAGGTCCGTCTCCTCCAGGCAGACGAGCACCAGGCGACGGAACGCGGTCAGGTCCGGTCGGAGCGGATAGGCGACGGGCTTGTCGGGGTCGACCCGCTCGAAGAGCTTGACGATGACGTGCAGGTCCGAGTTCAGCGGGACGCGGACCTCCACTCCATCCAGGATGGACTGGAGGAGCCGCTCGGGGTCAGTCCGAACCGACTTCGACTCCTTGAGCGCATGCTCCGCCCGCACGACCTTGGCGGCGGCGGCGACCTTGGGGTCGATGAGTCCCCGCCGCTCCGCCTTCAGTTCGAGCTTTCGCTTCGCCTCGATCCTCTTCAACCTGTTGGACTTGGGCTTGGCGTCCATGTCGTCGCTACTTGGTTCACGGGGAATCCATCGGGGAGAACATGCGAGTCAGACACGATAAGGGATGACGGGTTCGTTTCAATGACGGGCATGTAGTCGTTGGTTGTTTCCCCCGAATCGGCACCCTGCCGTGACGCTCCGGGCGACTTGTTCGCACCTAGGACCGGACTCCCCGATCATCCTTCGAACGAAAAGAGCCCTAGCCGGAAAGCGGCTAGGGCTTCTCGCATTTATCTCAGCTATCACGCAACGCGGAAACTTACGCAAAGCACCGCTTCGACCTGGCGAGAGCCGCCGCACCCGCCGCCACCCGAAGCCGCTCCGCTCCCATCTGGAAATACGGCTCGTGGACCTCGAATCCGACGAATTTCCGGTCGAGCAACAACGCCAATTTTCCGGTCGTGCATGCCCCGGCAAAGGGGTCGAGGACAAGGTCTCCGGGGAGTGAATATGAAAGGATCAGGTCTCTCGCCAATGCTTCAATCATCAAGGCTGGGAACTCCCGGCGAACGCCCGCATCTCGGGTCGTCGACGCCCCGGCAGGATAGAGCCAGATCGTCGTCCTCCGCCCCATCTCCTTGGTCGCCCCATACGGCTTGCGTATCCTGAGTGTGCCGTCAGCCCGGCGGTCGGTGGTCCTCCGGTGCTTCCCAACGGTCGAGTTGAGCCTGTCTTCCAGTAACGCCACGTTCTTCGGCTCCCCTTTGGTCAGGACGAAAAGATCCGTAGGTGGACAAAGATATCTCTTTCCGGCATCGGGGCACCTGATTCCGGTGACGCCGGTGATCAGTCGATCCCAGCGGAGAAAGCCGAGGTCTTGCAGGTACATCGCATGGGCGGTCGGCAACCCCGAGTAGCTGCCCTTGCGAGGTCCGGTCCTGATCACCTCTTCTCCCTCTTGCCAGCATAGGATGCCCCCCGGCTTCGTGACCCGCCAGAGTTCGTTGGCGACATCGGCGAAGACGTTCCAGTCGAATTCGTGCCCTCCGAAACGTCGCATCCCTCCATAGGGAGGCGACGTAACGGTCAGGTCGACGGACTCCGGGGGCAATCCCCGGAGCCCGACTCGGCAATCAGAGTGAGACAGCATGGGCGGTGAGCCTCCCGAGGTGGGTGATAATGGTCTCGATCTTCGATGTGGGGACGGACGACGGGTCGATCTTATCGAGGGAGCCGGAGAGGTTCTCGACGACGGTGAGGAGGTCGTCGAGAACATTTTCGATGTCCAACTGCTGATCCTGGTCGACGGAGAGGGTCGGGATGTAGGATTCCGGCGTCGCCAGGGTCATCTCGCCGTTTCGGGGCTCGTTGCTGGTGACGACCGGGCTCAGGTCAACACTCGGCTTCTTCGATTCGGGGGAAGCCACGCGGGCGATACCAGCGATTTGCTTGACTTCCACGGTGGTCAGCCCGTGGATGGCGTCCTCGTCGGGGAAGGTCTCGGCGATCCGCATGCAGTTGTAAGCCGCAGTCAAGCCGATGCCGTTCTTCTTCGCCCATGAGGTCCAGCGGCGTTCCGCCTTGAGGATGGTCTTGACGAGGAGCAGAGCCCTGCCCGCGAGCCAGAGTTGGAGGGCGGTCTTGCGACCGAAAAGCTCGGCGTAGGAGAGTCGCTCGCGGACATACTCCGCCAGTTGGTCGGCGTCCCACTCGATCGACGGGAGCAGATTTTCGCTTTGCGGAGAAACCATAGGCTTCGCAAGGACGTGGGTGCGGTTGGTGGCAGGCATGATGGTCGTGGTCGCGTTCATCTTTGACCTTCCTTTCGATCTCGGGGTCGCTTCCACCCGGTCACGTAGCCGGGTATGCTTGAAGGATATGCGGCGGAGATTTCCTGGTCAACATATTGAGACGTGTAAATAGCAACTTTGCGAAGCCGCAATTTTGCTAGGTCGCAAAAAAGGAGGGAAGATGGCGAGTAAGAAGTCCCAGGAACCAGGCAAGGGGGAGGAGGTTAAGCTGCCCGAACTATCAAATGTGCTCGTCGTACCGCCCAGACCGATCGACGAGGAACATGAGAAGAGGATCGCCGACTACCCCCGATGGCGTGAGGGCATGGTCGAAGGAGATATTTTTTATGATGATGCGTTCAGGGCGTGGTTCAAGGTCTACAAGACGATTGAAGGAGATTTGCAATGTTATCTTCATAAGTATGAAGACGATACCCTGGCAATGACGCTGGTCGATGGCGTGCCGAAGCCCTGCAACCCTGACGGCACCCCGCAAGAGCCCGAGACCATCGAGTCCGTCTACGCGAGATTCCGCAACGCATTGGCGATGACTTGGATTCCGACGCGGGCGATGGACGCGCTCCACATCCTCGATTGCCTGATCGGTCTGAAATCCGTCGAATTTGCAGGGAGTGACCCGATCCCGATCCTCGAATTGCAGGTCGCGGAAAGCAATCGCTCGGTATGGGGTTACGCAGACATCACGGGCGAAGACATCGAGCGTCTCCAATCCACCACGGAGCACATTGCCGAGAGGGCGATACTTGAGAAGAAATCAAAGAAGTCGAAGACCACGCTGTCGGAGCATTCTCTCATTTTGCACGACCGGGCTGCGACCTATCCCTCCCTTTCCAGGCAGTTGCGGTTCCTCATTTCCACTCATGGATGGTCGCTGACAGCGTTGGGGGAACTTGCCAATGTGGACCCATCGATCTTGTCCCGATTCATAAACGAGGAGCAGGCGATCACCATCGAGACGATGGATCGCTTGGCGAAAATAATGATGCTGAGGTTGGTCCCGACAGCGGGGGACAAAGGCATCTACTGGCGGGCTGTGGTCAAGGATCGCCGCAAGAAAAAGACGTGACCTCGACCACTCCCCAACGACTTCGGTTATCGATCGGATGGCATCCGAAGTCTGCCCGCAAAGGCTGACAAAAAGCAAATCTCTCCTTGGGAAGAATGACTCGGTCGTCATTTCCTCTATTTGATCAACGACCACGAGTCCGTGCCGTATCCAAGACTTGCTGGGCTTCACGGAACGACTGAACCCGGACGGCGAAGTCCCCGACGATTTCCAGATAATTGCTATGGCATATCAAGACACACGGATGGTTTCTCTCCGCATTGGACGAACTTGCCAACGTAAACTTTTCCGTTCTATCGAGGTTCATGAACGTGAAAACAAGCGATCTTTATCGAGACCGGCGACAGGTTGGCTATACTTTTCATGCTCCGTGTTGTCCCCACTGCGATCGATAAAGGCGTCTGCTGGTGGGCTGTCATCGCGGATAGACGCAAGTAAAAGCCATCGAACTGAATGGTTGGATGCAGGCAAAGCAACGACACGCTCGGAAAGCTGGGAAACCCCCAATCACGCATGTATTCAATCGAAATAACCTGCTGCCGGTGAATATCGTTTGCTGTCGAACTAATACCCGAATTGCTTCCCCAACCACTTGATCGCGGCGTCAAAGGATGCGCCGTTGGAAGAGATGTAATGACGATGTGCAATGTCGGGTGCATGTCCGAGGAAGTGGACCGCGTAGCGACCATGATCAGGACAACCGTCCAGAAGCGTGGAGGATGCCTTGCGAAACATCTTCAACGGTTGTTTACCTTCCACCTCCAGTCTACGGTAATTGCTCTGGATCGCGTCAGTGCGTGACCTCGCCCCGTCGTCATGAATATGATCACGCAACCATGCTTTGCCGCTTTCGGTCACGAGAACATGATCTGGATCGCTGGAACGATACCGGATAAGAAGATCAAAGGTCTCACGCCATAAAATGTAATCGACAACCGGAACCTTATCGCGGTCGCTCGTCTTACTCCGCTTTCTCCGAATGCGACCTTGCTCCCAATCAACCTCGCTCGGATGCAAGTCGGCGATGTCTTGTTGAGTAAAACCACAATTCAGCATAAGAAGCAGATGCAGTTGAAGCTGTCCCTTGGCGGATTGGATGGTCTGTTTTATTACTTCAGTTGTGATTGTAGGGACTGCTTGTGAGCCGCCCTTGAACCGATATTGCTTGCGGCTCAGATTGGGCGGCGCGGTATTGATGCCTAAGTCATCAAGCCATCGCAAGAAATTTCTCGCGTAATTAAAATGCTTCCGCCGTGACCGAATCGACCTCGGGGCATTCTCGCCGATGAGATGGAGGTAATACGCATCCCATCGGTCAGCATTGAGGCTATCGATCGCCAGGTCGATCCCAACATAATCACGAAAATACAACAACGATGCCTTGTTGTTCGAATACTCACTCACGCCGATTTCGCCAGCCCGATGGCGGCTCAAGACCATCTCCAAGTAGCGACCTACAAGATGCCCTACGGTGCGATCAACTGGAGGTTTGACGGGATGGAGCAAGGTATCCAACCCGCGTCGTAATTCCTTCAACCTCGGCTTCCCTATAACCGCCTCTATCACCTCTTCGGGCAACTCCAAATCCCGATCCTGAATTTCCCGGATCATGAATGCGAGAGCTTCATCTCCCGTGAGATCCATGTAAAACGCCCCATCGTCCCCGAACCCCGACCGGCGTTCATGAGCGGCGACTTCCGCTGGTTCATTGGATCGTTCACGCCACCATCGATTTGCCCATTGATAAGAGCCTTCTTTTGTGTCCTGGATAGACGACTCGTTGAAGTACTTCCGCAGTTGGCGAACGGACACAGTAAGGTATCGCCCTCCTTGCATCCGCCGCCAACGACGTGGTCCAGGTTCCCATGTCATTTCATAGTTGGCAGGCATGTGAGCAATCTCTGTTTTGTGATAATTTTTGTGATAAATCGGTTGGCTACATGGGAGGTTATCACAAAAAACCAGCTAAAAACAAGAGTTTTTTCGATAGACAACACGGTTCGGGATCGTGAGGTCGGAGGTTCAAATCCTCTCGCCCCGACTTGTCATAAGTATCGCCGAATCCTGGATTTAGGATACCTGCCCGCGGCGGGCAGTGCGGCAAAGAGGTCTCTGCCAAGACGGTACATGTACCGTGTTGGCCCAGCCTCGGAGCCATCACGCACATGCCCCGCACCAATCGTCCTCCCTCCTATCGCCTCCACAAGGCCCGGAAATGTGCCGTCGTCACGATTGACGGCCGTAATCACTACCTCGGCCCTTATGGATCTGCCGAGAGCCACGAGAAGTACGCCCGGCTCATCGCCGAGTGGCGACTCCAGTCCGGCCACGTTTTGCCGACGACCGGTCCGCGACGATCGACGTCAACACTGACCATCAACGAGCTGATCCTCGCCTACTTCCGGCACGCCCAGTCCTACTACGTCAAGGACGGCCGACCGACTAGCGAGCAGGATAACATCCGTCAGGCCCTCCGGTTCCTCCGGCAACTCTACGGTGCCTCGCGGGCCGCCGAGTTCGGCCCGGTCGCACTCGCGAACGTCCGAGAGGCCATGATAGCTGCCCGCCGGTCGCGGAAGCTTATCAACAAGGACGTGAACCGGATCCGGGGGATGTTCGGCTGGGCCGTCGAGCACGAGCTCCTGCAAGTGGAGGTTCACGAAGCCCTGAGGCGACTGAAGGGACTGCTCAAAGGCCGGTCCGATGCGAGGGAGACGGAGCCAGTCGAACCGGTGGCCGAGGAGTCGATCCTGGCGATCCTGCCGCACCTCTCGCCCCAGGTCGCTGCGATGATCCAGCTCCAGCACCTCTGCGGAGCCCGGCCGCAGGAGGTCACCTCGATCAAGCCGTGCGAGGTCGACACCGAGGGCGAGGTGTGGCTCTACCAGCCGCGGCATCACAAGATGGCGCATTTCGATCGTCGAAAAGTGATCATGCTCGGGCCGAAGGCCCAGGCGATCCTCAAGCCCTGGCTGGACAGGGACCCCGAGACCTACTGCTTCGTCCCAGCCGAGACCTCGGCCTGGAACTATGAGCGAGCCCGACGGAAAAACGCGTTGGGAAAGTCAGTCGCTGAAAGGAACACAAAACCCACGAAGGCCAGCGCCGGCCAGAAGTACACACGTCATAGCTACAGGGTGGCAATCTATCGGGCTTGCAAGCGAGCAGAGATCGAAGTCTGGTCACCCCGGCAGCTCCGCCACACGCGAGCCACGGCGATTCGCCAGGCCTTCGGACTCGAGGCGGCGAAAGCGGTCCTGGGCCACACGGACACCAAGATTACCGAAATTTATGCGGAGCGAGATCTGGAGTTGGCGCGGAAAGTGATGAGCGAGATCGGCTGATACCGATTCGCTCGAGCCTGGCAGACGCGTTAGAACCTGAAGCTATTCATGTCACTTTTTGCAACTCTCAATACAGTGATGGTTTGAGACGCAAAGGCTCGATCGTCTATGACTTTGCTACGATTCGCCGTAGGGCGTCATCGGGCTCTCTCGTGGCACCGTATTGGCCAATATGGAGGCACCCATTTAGGTGTGACACTTGGTCTGGAATGTCAGACTTCATGAATTTGGTCTACTCGATCTAATGTCCGAACGGGTGGAATGAATCTGGGCTGGGAATTTGACTATTGAGTCTGTCGAATGAGGTAGAAGCTGGCTGAGAAGATTGAGTCTAACATCTTGGT
>JAJYCH010000206.1 GCA_021778575.1 Planctomycetota bacterium | reverse complement strand
AGGTCTCGCCGCCCACGCCGTAGCCGGACGAGCCTACACCCATGTCCCAGTGCTCCTTCGAGAGCCTTCGGAGCAGGGCGGGGGAGAACTGGAACGACTTGTCGCCGAGCAGGTTCTCGACCAGGAAGCTGAGCGAGGCACGCTGCTTTTCGCCCGAGATCGGGATCATCGGGTCGTGGGCGTCCTTGTCCCCCTTGTGGTCGCGTGAGATCGACTGGCCGCCGACCTGCGAGGCGACCAGGTCGGCCGCGTTACCGTACTGGCTCATCAGGTACGAGAACGCAATCCGGAGCCTCGACCACGATTCGCCATCCTTCACCGCTTTCGCGTCGAGATCCTTCATCAACTGGGCGGCCAGGGTGATCCGGTCCTTCGCGAACCGGCTGGGGTCGGAACCGAGGTCGTAGACGTTCACCAGCGGGTCGTTGCCGACCATCATGTCGGTATCGGTGGCGAAAACCAGGTCGTGTTCGGGGGCCCGGGCGGCGATCTTCTTCAACTCTGCGGCCTCGTCGCCGTTGACTTCCTTGTAGGCGTACTCGATCGCCCAGTAGTCATACGGGCCGAGCGTGGTGGTCATGAAGTCGCCTTGCTTCTGACCCTTGGGCGCGATGTTGATCGGGTTGTAGTCCATCACGCTGCCGCTCAAGCCCTTGACCCGGGTGATCTCGGGATTGTGCAACTGTTCGGCGTCGAGCATCGTGCTGGCCTTGAAGTTATGACGGAGGCCGAGCGAGTGGCCGACCTCGTGCATCACCACTTCCTTGATCAATTGCGCGAGGAACTCGTCGGGGAGCTTGGCTTCGGGGTCGGTCTTGGCCCCTTCGGCCAGGGCGAGCGCGGCCAGACCCAACTCGGGACGCATCCCGGTGCTGAACCGGCACGACGCCCGCTGGCCGTTGGCCAGGCGCTGGAGCAGTTCACGACGGACGCCCGACCATTCGGCGGGAACCAGCGTGATATCGCGTTCCTTGGTCCCGGCGAACTCCGCGCCCAGGCCAAGGTCAAGCTGACCATAACCACGCTTCATCGCCAGGATCGGGCTGATGATCTCGCCCGTCGCCAGCGTCCCGGGGGCTCGCGTTGAGCCTTCCGCCGCCGCTCCGACCGGCGGAGTGCCGGTGAGCTGGGCGTATTCCGACTTCCAGGCGCTGATCCAGCTCGCGTCGAAGATCACGTCGCCGTCGATCATCTCGCCGGTGATCGGGTTCGAGCGCAGGCAGGACATCGCGTAGGTCGAGTTGGTGGCGATCCAGCGGAAGGTGCAGTAGTTGATATCTTCGGGGTCGAATTCGTCGCGGTTCTCTTCCTGCCAGCGAACCGAGATGGCGTCGCGGTAGCCGATCTTCTCGAACGCCTTGTTCCACTCGCGGATACCGTCCTCGACAGCGGGCCGGTACTCGATCGGGACCGTGTCCTCGATGTACCAGACGATCTGCTTCTTCGGTGGCGAGAGCTTGGCGCGAGGGTCGGCCTTTTCGAGCCGCCAGCGATTGATCGAGCGGACGACGTTGCCGTCGGGGTCGTTCAGGCCAAAATCCTTGGTCGCGTTGAGGAAGTGGCCGACCCGGTCATCGGCCTGTCGGGGGTGGTAGCCGCCGTCGGGAAGTTTGACCAGGCTGTAGTGGATGACGATGGTCACCCCTCGCGAGTCGATCACCCCTTCATCGCCGAAGCTCGACCGGCCATAACCAGCGCCCGAGAATGTCGCCTGGACTTCAAGTTCGAGGTTGTTGGCGAAGGTCTTCACCTTGGCCCAGTTGGTCCGGCTCCGGTCGAGATAGCCGAGCGGAAGCTGGGCGAAGTTGGTGAAGAAGATGTCGGAGAAGTCGATGACAACGCTCATCCCGCCGGCCGGGTTGAGGCTGACGATCGGCAACGCCATCAGGATCGAGTCGGTATAGTTTTGCTTGACCGCCTTGTCGATTGGTGAGCCCGCCGGCGCCTTGATATGGATGTTCCGGCGGATCAACTGAACCTTGTCGCCGACCCGGTGGAAAACCAGGACCCACTCATCACCAAAATTGAGCGGATTACCAGCCATCATCAAGCCGCGAGCGATCGTGATTGGCGCGAGCATCGGCTGATCGAACTGATACGGTTTGATCTCGGCGTAAAGGTGGTCATCCTTCTGAAATAGGGTGAAAAATCCGTCGTGCCGGGTTGTTCCCGACGTCACGTCGTTGAAGTCGCGATATTTCTTGGGGTCGTTCACGTCCGACGAGCCGCCGCCGATTGTCGGGCGCGATCCCATCGCCTCGAAGTCGTACCGGACCGGAGAACCGGTCGCCCCCGGCGCGGTGGGGGCAGCCGGCTTGTCATCGGCGACCGCCGACAGGCCGACCATGGCCGTGAAGATCCATCCAAGCGGACAGGTCAGGGCACCACGAAGCGTCATGATGTGTCTCCCAGGAGGTGGGTGGGCGTCAGCGGGTGCTTGGAGATTGAGTCGGAGAGGTGATCTAACCCTCAAGGTTTCTTCATCCTGATCGAAGCGTCCCGAACCGACAAGGGGCCACCCGCGCGAAATCAGGGGGATGCGGTGGATCTTGCCGGATTCGCCGACCTGGCCGCGGCTTGTTCCGTCTCCAGGAACCAGCGGACCGAACGGATGATGCTCGATCGATTGTCGAGAGCAGGTCGCCAGCCCAGTTTCGACTCGGCCTTGGCCGTGCTGTACGAGACCGACCGACCCATCAACCAGGTGGCGTATCGGGTAATCAACGGCGGAGTCTTCCGACCCCGGAGCCGGGCAATCGCCTCGATCAAAAACGAGGCCGCGAAGGTCAGGCGGTACGAGATCCGCCGGCGGATCGGCGGGGCTCCGATCGCCTCGATGAACAGGTTGAGAAACTCCGCCTGGGTCAACTGACCCTGGTGGGTGATGTTGTAGGCCTCGCCCACGGAACCGGGATCATTCGCCGCCAGGATCGCCGCGTCGGCCACGTTCCCGGCGTAGATCGCGCTCAGGGGGTTGTCGCCCCGACCGATCAGGGGGACCTTGCCGGCTCGTAGTCGTCCGACGAGCCGTTCCAGCGTCGTCCGATCCCGCTCGCCGTACAGCCAGCTCGGTCGGATGATGGTCAGGGGTAGCCCCTCGGTCTCGACCAGTTTCCAGAGGAGCCGCTCGCAATCGACCTTGCTCCGGGTGTAGTAGTCCCAGAGCGGCCAGAGCCGCTGACCGAGTTCGGCGGTCTCGTCGATCGGCGGACCTCCCTCGGCGGGATGGCCGTAAGCGCTTGTCGAGCTGATATGAAGGAACCGCCGGACGCCGACGTCCACCGACGCGAGCGCGAGGTTCGACGTACCGTCGAGGCAGGCCGACTTGAATTCGTCCCAATTGCCCCAATCGCCCACCTTCGCCGCGCAGTGGTAAACGGTGGTCACGCCACGGAGGGCTCGGCGGCACGAATCGCGGTCGGTCAGATCGCCGACGACCGTCTCGACCCCGAGCGATTGGAGGAACCGGATCTCCGAGTTCGCGCGGACCAGAGCCCGGACCGGAACGCCTTGAGCCACGAGCTTCTCGGCGATGTGGCTGCCGAGAAGCCCGGTGGCTCCGGTGACGAGGTGAAGATTCTCGGCCAGGATCATCGACACCAGGATTCTCCGCGTCGGTTGGCGTAACAGTAAGCAGTGCAAGGACTTAGGGTGTTGAGAACAGGTCCGTCCTGAGAGCGACTTCCCTGAGATATCGCAAGAGTCAAGGGCACCCGCAAAATTCTTCGGGAAGGAGGAGGCAATCGCCGTCCGATTGTCATTATGCCGCATTCGAACGGATCGCGGCGGCCAACTTCGGCGAATCGGACGCTGGCTCCCTATCCACCGGAACCACCATGCCGGAAGAAACAATCGATCCCGGTCTGCTCGAGCAGACAAAAACACAGATTCGCAAACTGGTCGCCGAGATCGCCGAACTGGCCGAGTCGGACATCCAGCCTAACGAATTTTACGTTGAATTCCTCAGCCGGGTCGTCGCCGCCGTGGCGGCGTCGGGGGGCGCTCTCTGGTTGATGGACGGTAAAGGGGGCATCAGGCTCCAGCATCAACTTGAGTTCCGCCTGACCGGGCTGCTCGACGGCCGGGTCAAGACCCAGCCGCACGACGCCTTGCTCGGCTGCATGGTCCAGGCTTCGCAGCCGACCATCATCCCGCCCGGCGCGACGATCGAGGGGGTGCCCAACGCCGGCAACCCGACCGGGTTCACGCTGATCATCGCCCCCTTGACCGTCGACAAGCAGATGGTCGGCCTGATCGAGATCCTGATGGACCCGGCCCGCAAGGCCGCCCAGCAAAAGAGCACGCTCCGGTTCGTGGGCGACCTCTGCGACCTGGCCGGTCAGTATCTCAAGAATCGCCAGATGCGGCAGATGATGTCGCAACAGCGGCTCTGGAACCAGCTTGAGACGTTCACGCACGGGATTCACGGCTCGCTCGACCTGAAGGAAGCCTCGTTCGCCGTCGTCAACGACGGCAAGCGGCTCGTCGGTTGCGACCGCCTGAGCGTGGCCTTGAAGGTCGGCGGCCGGACGATGATCGAGGCCGTCAGCGGCCAGGAAGTCGTCGAGCAGCGGGCCAACCTGATCCGCGAACTGACCAAGCTCTGCAAGGCCGTGATCCGCTCGGGCGAAGACCTGGTCTACACCGGGAACACCGAAGGATTCGCCCCCGACCTCCGCGACGCTCTTGAAGCGTATGTCGATGAATCGGGGTCGAAGGCGGTCATCGTCACGCTCCTGCACAAGCCGGAGCTGGACACGACCAAGGATAAGGTGGCCTTCGGCTGCGTCGTGGCCGAGCAGATCGGCGACGAGATGGCCTCGACCGACGCTCATGCTCGGTGCGAGGTCGTCGCTCGGCACGCCTCGACGGCGCTTTGGAATGCGTCCGAGTACGACCGGGCGCTCTTGCCGGTCCTGAAGATGATCGGCACCCCCTGGCGGTTCTTCCGCGGGCGGACTCTGGCCAAGATCATCGGCGTGCTCGCCTTGATCGTCACCGCGGTCCTGGTTCTGACCTTCGTGCCCCACCGCTTGACGATCGAAGGGCGTGGCTCGCTCCTGCCCGAAGAACGGCGCAATCTTTATGCTCCGGTCGCCGGGATCATCCAGGAAGTGGATGTCAAGCACGGCGAGATCGTCCACGAAGGGGACAAGATCGCCGTCATCGAGAGCAAGGATCTCCAGAAGGAATATCAGCGACTGCTCGGCGAGAAGTCGTCGAGCGAGGCCCAGGCCCAGTCGCTCAAGCAGCAAGGGTCGTCGAACAAGCTTTCTCCCGAAGAAAAGGCTCAGGTCAAGGGGCAGGAAGCCGAGGCCAAGATCAAGGCCGAGAGCGCCGAGAAACAGCTCAAGATCATCCAGGACCAGTTTGATTCGATGACCATCCGCGCCCCGCAGGACGGCATCATCACGACCTGGGAGCCGGAGAAATCGCTCAAGGGGCGGCCGGTCGAGATCGGCACCGAATTGCTCCAGATCGCCCGGGCCGACGGCGAGTGGGAACTGGAAGTCGATGTTCCCGACGACGACATGGGTCCGGTCCTCGACGCCCAGAGCAAGCTTCAGGCCGAGATCGCCAACGGGACCAAACCGGTCGGCTCGACCCTGGAAGCGTACTTCGTTCCGGCCACCGGCCCCGAACACCGCTATGTCGGGTTCGTCCGGCGGATTTCCGCCAAGGCCGAGACCGTTGAAGGGAAACACATCGTCAAGGTCACCGTCGGCTTCACCAAGGAAGTGCGCGACGAGTTCATGAAGAACCAGTTGCTCCGACCAGGGGCCGAGGTTCGTGCCCGAATCCAGTGCGGTGACGCTCGACTGGCCTACGTCCTGCTCCGCGACGTCGTCCATGTCTTCTACGAGACCGTACTGTTCCGCTGGCCGTTCCTGAACTGACATCCGTCGCGACGGGGCTCGGATGGCTCCGAGCCCCGTCGTGACTCATTAACCAACAAACCTCGGGAATCGATCGAAATCTCGTCCAAAGCCCTGGAGTCCGACCATGACCTTGAACCCGAAAGCCGTCGCCCTGACGCTCGGCTTGACCTCGATGCTCTCGCTCGTGACGATCGCCCAGGCCCAGAAGCCGGGTCAGGCTGAAACCTTCGTCGTCGATGACGCGAGCATCGACTGGTTCCAGAAATCCGACGTCTCGGCGCTTCGCGAAGGAGTGATGGACCGGATGGAGCTAAGGCTGGGCAAGGAAGTCGGCAAGAAAGGGGACGTGATCGGCTATCTCCACAAGGAAGTCGCCGACCTGGCCGTGAAAGAAGCCGAGATCCAGGCCCGAGGGGTCGGCGCGATCCAGAAGGCCGAGGCCCAGAAGCGGCTGGCCATGGCCGTCGTCAAGCGAAACCTTCGCCTGCTCGCCAAGGGAGACCAGTACGTCTCCTCCGAGGACCGCGAGAAGGCCGAGGCCGAACTCGAAGCCGCCGAGGCTGCCCTGATCGAGGCCAAGGACACCCAGGACCTGGCCCGGGCCAAGCTCGACTCGGCCAAGCAGGCGGCCTCGGAGCATATCATCCGGGCGCCGTTCGCCGGCCAGATTCTCGAAGAATACAAGCACGAAGGAGAAAGCGTCCGGGCCAACGAGCCGGTCGTCAAGCTCGGTAACCTCGACACCGTTCGCGTCTGGGCGTTCATCCCGGTCGAGTATTACTACCGGGTCGCTCCGGGCTGTGAGGTCGCGGTTCAGGTCAAGCTCGGGTCGAGCCGGGGCAAGCAGCCGATCGAGCTGAAGCAATTCCGAGGAGCGATCAGTTCGGTTGACCAGTCGATCCAGTCGGTCGGCGAGACAACGGTCCGGGTCTACGCGGATCTCGACAACCCCAACCACGACCTCAAGCCCGGACTCAAGGCCACGATGACGATCATGCTCAAGCCCGAAGGGGCAGCGGCGTCGGTCGCCACTCCGTCGCCGGTCCGATCGGCGTCGGTTCCGCTCCCTTCATCGAGCGGGAACCGATCGGTTGAGCTGCCGCCGCTCCCGCGCTGAAGTTGGCTTGACGCGGCGTTGTGCCGTAACAAATCCGTAGGGTAGGGCTTGCCCTGCCGTTTTGGGATCGACGATCAAAACAACGGCAGGGCAAGCCCTACCCTACATGAAGTAGGGTGAGCTCCGCCCACCAGAAATTAGCTTAGACCGCCGACCGGGATGACTTTCCAGGCCAGGAAACCAACGTGTTACTTGCGAGGGCCGCCGACCGATGAGTTCCGCTCCCACCATGTCCCCCTCGACTCCGATGGGGCAGGCCGCAGAACACCTGAAGGTCAAGCTGCGCCCCGACCTGATCGTTCAACCCCAGTTTTATGAGGGGATGACGCACTACGTCATCAAGGACCCGATCGCCCTGAAGTACTTTCGCTTCAAGGTCGAGGAATACTTTCTGCTCCAGCAGTTCGACGGCAAGCAGAACCTCCAGGACGTGAAGCGGGCCTTCGAACGCAAGTACCGGCCGCAAACGATCACGGTCGACGACCTGCTTCGGTTCGCCTCGCAACTTCACGAGGCCGGGATCGCGCTGATTGATAGCCCCGACCAGGCCCAGGCGCTGGTTCGTCGCCACAAGAAGAACAAGTGGAAGAAGGTCTGGCAGTTCTTCGCCAACATCCTCTACATCAAGATCCCGGTCGTAGACCCGGAAAA
>JAJYCH010000205.1 GCA_021778575.1 Planctomycetota bacterium | reverse complement strand
AGCGTGGCGTATCTGGACCAAGACCACGAACGAACCTCGACCGCCGGAGTCGGCGACGAAGCCCGGCGGTCGATCAAGAGCGAGGTCGGGGCGCGGGCGATCGCCGACCTCGCCCGGTGGTACGAGGACCAGTGGGCAAACGCGGTGGATTTCAAGGCCGATCTGATCGACCTACTCGACTCCAGCAAGTTTGGCGCTCGCGAGTATACCCCTTACGAGGTCTATACCAAGGCGCTGTTTGAATACTTCAAGGAAGAGCTCGGGGCCGATTCCAACGCGCTGGGCCGAAGCGCGGTCGAACTGGCGGAATTCCAGGAAGACGCCGTCAAGAAGGCGCGGCGGATCCTGGACCGCTACGACGGCGTCTTGATCGCCGACTCGGTGGGCCTGGGCAAGACCTGGATCGGCAAGAAGCTCCTCGAAGATTTCGCCTACCACCGCCGCCAGAAGGCCGTGGTCATCTGCTCGGCCTCACTGCGTCCGATGTGGGAGCGAGAATTGTCCTCGGCAACGATAGCTGCCCAGATCGTCGGCTCGGAGGAACTCGGTCGCCAGAACTTCGACCCGAAGAACTACGGCGACGCCGACGTGATCCTGATCGACGAGAGCCACAACTTCCGCAACGACAAGGCCAACCGCTATTTGGCCCTCGACACCATCGTCCAACTCAACGGGGGGCGGGGTCGGGACGGCAATCGTAAGAAGATCATCCTGCTCTCGGCGACCCCCATCAATAACGACCTTTACGACCTCGCCAACCAGATCCGCCTTTTCACCCAGGGCCAGCCCGACTACTTCCGGGAAGCGGGAATCGGCGACCTCAACGCCTACTTCCGCCGTGCCAGAAAGATCGTGAACAATGACGAAGCCTCGGCGGGCGTCGTGTTGTTCAACCTGCTCGAAGAGGTGATGGTCCGGAACACTCGGCCTTACATCAAGGCGGCCTACCCGAACGCCACGATCAAGGGCAAGGCGGTCGCCTTCCCGGAGCGATCCCTGCACACCGTCACCTACGACCTGGGGGCCACCTACGGTGGGCTGTACGACGAGATCGTCGCCGCCATCGATGGGCTCTCGCTCGCCCCCTACAAGCTGGAAGCCTACAAGAAGAAATCGGCGATCCGGGACGACCAGGAGCATCGGTGGGAGGAGGGCCGGGAGGTGGCCCTCGTCGGCATCTTCAAGACCCGATTCCTGAAGCGTCTGGAGTCGAGCGTCGAGTCCTTCCGATTGAGCCTGCGTCGTGCTCTGACCTTCGAGGAGACCTACCTGGACTACCTCCTCGACGGCAAGGTAGTCTCGTCGAGAGACTTCCAGAAGGCGATGCGATTCCTGGTCCGAGATGAGGAGGACGAGAGCGCCGCCGGGAGCTTGGCCGAGGAACTCGACGCCGTGGACGAGGCGAGGGTCTATATCGACGGCCTGCCCCGAGTGGACCTCAATCAGTATGATCTCCGGAAACTCCGCCACGATGTCGAGGCGGATGTCGAGATGCTCCGGAGGTTGCACGACCGCACCAAGCAACTCTCCGCCGATGATGGCAAGCTGGCCCGCCTGAAGGAACTGCTGGCGGGCGACCTGAAGGGACGGAAGGTGCTGATCTTCAGCACCTTCAAGGATACGGCCCGCTACGTCCATCGCCGACTGACTGATGGGACGGACGAGACCTGGCTGGCATCCGCAGGTCGCCCCACCATCCGTCGGATCGACAGCGGCAACCACCCCTCCGAGCGGCCCCAGATCCTCGCCCAGTTCGCCCCGATCGGCAGCGGGAGGGATGATCCTCCCTTGGAGTCAATTGACATCCTCGTCAGCACCGATGTGCTCTCCGAGGGCCAGAATCTCCAGGACTGCGGGGTCATCATCAACTACGACCTGACCTGGAATCCCATCCGCTTGGTCCAGCGTAACGGACGCATCGATCGCATTGGCAGCCCTCATGCCGAGATCGGGATCTACAACATGTTCCCGGAGGATGAACTCGAAGCCCTGCTCCATCTGGTCGAGCGGCTGACGAGCCGCATCTCGACCATCGACGACCTGGGGCTACTCGATTCGAGCGTCTTGGGCGAGGTGGTTCACCCTCGGACCTTCAATACCTTGCGCCGCATCCGTGAGGAGGACGGGACGGTCCTCGACGAGGAGGAGGCGAGGGCCGAATTGGCAGGCCCCGAGGTGCTGTTGAAGCAACTGAAAGACATGCTGAACAAGGGAGGGTCGAGCACGCTGGAAGAGTTGCCACACGGCATCCATTCGGGATTGCGCCGGGAGAAGTTCAATGGCATGTTCTTCTACTTCCAGGCCCCCCGAGCCGACGGCCTGGGTAGGCGTCACTTCTGGCGATACATCGACGCCCGGACGCACGAGGTGGGCGAGAATCGCTACGAGATCGCCCAGGCGATTGCCTGCCAGCCCGACGAGCCCCGCTACATCGGCGACCAGGACGTATTCGTTCTCCAGGAGAAGGTCATCGAGCACATCCTGTCCGCCGAGAGGGAGGTCGAGGCCAAAGCCGCCGCCCCGACGGTCGTGGACCCCATCCAACAGACCGTGACCGAGGAGTTGAAGGACGCCATTCGCCGACGGACTGTGGACCGGGAGCAGGCGAAGACCTGCATCGGCTTCCTCGGTCAGCCGATGGGGCGGTCGCTCCACTCCCTCCTGCGGGAGGCATATGATTCCTGGACGGAGACGAAGGACGACCCGGCCCTACTCGCCTCCGTCCTCACGATGACGGAGCAGTTCGGGAAGGAGAGGTCGGCGAATTCGCAGGTGAAAAGACTCAGCCGAGACGCCCTGGAGCTTATTTGCTTCGAGCACGTGACAGGGTAAGATCCGAGGGCTTTGCTCTCCCCGACGAATTCCAACCCCGGCGGAGTCTCCTGAACATCGTCCAGCCGACCGAGGGACTCAGATCATGCCTGGGTCGGGATGACCGAGTTCGGAGTGTAATGAGTTGCCTCCTTATCGACTTTCCCAACGTGGGATGCCGATGAGCCCGAGTGCTCAACTTGAGGAATGAATAACCGATGCCACTCCAGGATTACCTCTCAAGCGATCAAGACGACCAACGTGAAGAAGTTGCCAAGTTTCTGTACGAGCGTTGGGCCGATGTATTGGAAGAGGAATCGGTCCTCAATCTTCGCTTCGAGTTGGACTCCCCAATCTGGACGGGCTATAAATACGAGATTCGGGAGGTTGAAGCCGGGAAGGAAATCCGGGCACGCTTCCGGTTCGTGGCGAAGGGGTTAGACGAGAACTCGAAACCGACGGGTGAGGAGATCACCGGATCGGCCGTCGCCGTCATCGACGATTTCGACAACGTAGAGTTCGTCGAAGTCGAGGCGGAGGCTTGAATCCAACCGCAGCGGATCGAGACGCAGAAGCAAGGACATGGGTTGACCTCGCTCGTCGGCAGGGGGACAGTGGCGACCGCCCGAAGGAAGCGTTCTTCCTTCGGGCGTGAGTTCGTGATCGACAGGGGTGAAAAGAGTCGCAGAGAATCGAGTCGCAGAGAATCCGGAGGAGTATATGCCGCCCCCATTTCTGATGCCAATCGTCTATCTCGACCTGAACCACTGGATCAACATGGCGAAGGAGATAAAGAAGGGAGGGAGCCCCCTTTGCGATCGCCTTGCATCTCTCAGCCAGCGGAAGAAGATCGCCATCCCGGCTTCGGGCGTCTTGCTCATGGAGCTACTCGCCGTAAAGAATCCGGATCAACGAGAAGACGTTGGAGCCGTCATCAAACGATTGACGGACCGCTTTATCATCCGGGACTTCGATAGCGTTCTTCACATGGAAGTCGCCAATGCTGTCGCCGAACATTATGGGGATATTCGGCGTATTTCACTTCCGGCAATGGCCTTCGGGGTGGGTTACCTAGAAGCGTTCGGGCACGTGAAGCTGGAGTACCCGGAGGGGTCACAGGTCGATCCGCAGGAGGCGGCCAAGATGCTGGATCATTACTGGAACATCATCGAGAGTTCGAGTGCCCTGGACCCGATGCTAGCGAAGCTCAACATCCCCAAGATACAAGAGGGCAGCGGCGAACATAGGGCCATGATCGAGGCGACACAAAGGACTCGGGATGAGTCGAGTGGGAAGAGCTTTGTTGCCTTGAGGAGGGAGTACATCGGTAACATGGCGGAACCGGTGGCCAGGTATATCGATCACGCCGTCTCCGATCTCGGACTGCTCATTAACGGCCTCCCGCCTGCCATGCCCGCATTGTTCAAGACGACCGAGTTTTTGGAGCGCTTGTCGCTCATCCATGTCTGGTCCGACTTGCACCTCTACTTGTATCACAAGAACAATGAGATGAAAGTAGAAGTGAACGATCTTTACGACATCGGCCACCTGGCCGTGGCCATACCGTACTGTGACGTGGTGGTGTGCGACAAGAAGATAGCATCAATCGTAACCAGTAGCGGCCTGGAGAAGACCTACAATACGAAGGTCTTCGGTGATTTGTCCAAGGCCGTGGACTTTCTTGAGGGTTATGCGTAATCCTCTCGCCGAGCGACCAATCACCACGCCATAAAGGCAAAAGGTTTGTGGGCTCCCGGCCTGATGGCATCTTCAGCCAGAACTCGGGCTGGCCTTGCCTCGACAATCACATTGTACGTCCAGCGGGTCTCTTGCCCTTGGATGCCCGATATCAGCACCCGGATGATTCGGAGGTCGTAGAGGCGGACTGTTCAGGCTCGAATTGCCAAGCATACCTGGCTCAACTCCTCGAACGCCTCCAGCGCCATCGGGGTGAGGCTGTAGAGGTTCTTCGCCTCGTACCTGCAATACTTCCCCTCGTAGTCCTCGATGAGCCTTGCGGCCCGCAGGAGCTTCTTGTACTTGACCTGATGGTCGGGTTTGTTCGCCTGGCTCATCTTCATCAGGTCTTCCCACCCGATCCTGGCCGATCCCTTCCTGTCCCAGAGGGCGTTGAGGAACCTCCTGGCGAAACGGACGAGGGGATATCCGCCATCCTTCTTCCGCAACTTGTTGGCTTGGGCGATCTGGGATAGTTTGGCCTCGATGGGGGCGGGCAAGTGATCATCTCTTAGGGTGAAACAGTAAGTAGACGGAATACAATCCATCTGGACGACCTCTCCTCGACCCGAGAGCAAGGGTTCGATCAGATAGATCTCTGCATACTTCCCCGAATCACGACGCTGGCGGATCGACGCCATGATCTCCTTCCCCTCAAGACTGACATCTCTCGCCAACCTCACGGCTCTTCGCACTTGCGACTTCACCTCGGGCAAACGACCTTCGTTGATCCTGCTGATCAGCCCATTGTGACGATGGCAAACGAACTGGTCGAGGAGAGCGACGATATTCTCGTCGTCCTCGCCATACAGTTCGACCCAGACCAACCACTTGGCGAGTTCGTGGAGGACTTCGCCCAGCTTGTCCGACACCTCCAAGCCATGCTTCGCCTGGTGCATGACCCACTTGGGCCATTCACGGTATCTCATTCTCGGCATCCAAATCGCCCGCCGGAGATCCTCGTCGTCGATTTCGCCGAAGGAGCCATCCTGCTGGGCCGAAAGGTCATTCGAGCGGGGCGGCGTGCTCGCCATCCCGCCAGCATCCGAGCCTTCGAGGACCATCTGACGCCTGATCATCACTTCCTCGGCACCGAGCCGCCGGAGGTCCATCACGGTCAGGAGGGTGGTCGCCATGAGTTCCTCGGGACGGTCCAGGGCCTCGACGGGGAGCTTCGCAAGCGATCCCATCGACACGGACTCAAGCTCGTACTTCTCGACGCCCCAGGTCATTACCAACGGACGACCCTTGACCTCGATGTCTTCGATATCCCAGCGGTTCAGTGACAACTGCAATTTCAGCCATCGTTCCAGCAGCTTCAGGCCATCATTGAGGCTCGCATCCGATTCGTTCCTCTTGTCGATTCGGATGTAACCGTGGACGCCGTGCCTGTTCGTCGAACGGCTGTAGAAGAGTCCGGGGAATCCGTTGGATGACAGCCACTCGGCGCAAGCGACGGCCCCCTCGTAGCTCCCCTTGTCGTGA
The DNA here is from genome assembly GCA_021778575.1 of Planctomycetota bacterium. Lineage (GTDB taxonomy): Bacteria > Planctomycetota > Planctomycetia > Isosphaerales > Isosphaeraceae > Tundrisphaera. Next base: position 1,628 of record JAJYCH010000205.1, on the reverse strand, counting down.
CAGTCGATGTCGATCTCGGCGAGGGTCTCGGGCGTCTTGGTTCGTCCGTCGGCCTGGAAGTAGGCGATCTCACGGCCCACGAAGTGGCGCATCATGAGTTCGGTCGGCATCCTGGGTAGGAGGTAGCCTCGGCCTCCGAGTTGGCGGGCCTTGTACGATCGGATTATCTCCGCCTTGGAGGTCGTGAAGTGGAGGTCGCACTTGTCACGCTCCGAGACACCCCAGGAGATCGGGCTGATCCGCTTGCGGAGCCAGGTGAGTATTCGCTTCTCCGGGGATTTGCACTCGGCTTCGCAGCATAAATTACTATATTTCATACGATTGTTCTCTCCGTCGTCGGCCCTAGCAGGCCGATGGCTTTCCCGCCCGATGTGATGCAACCCGAGGCGACTATCCTCGGGTTGCATCGTTCCCTTCTAGACCACCGCTTCAACAATCGAACGGACATGCGTCGATGACGGGCCTTCGTCGCCCGTGCGATGTCGGGGGACAGCTAACCCCATCGATCTCCCATCATTTTTTCGGACGCAAACTTCCCGAGAGGAGCCGGAGACTCTTCCGCTTCCTGCAAATCCCGGAACTGAACCTCGTGTCCTTCGGCACTTCTTCGTGCCGCAGGCAAGTTCGAATAAGTTCGGATCAGCTTGCCGGGCGCAGCAGGTGACCGTGCGCCCTGACCCGCATCACGGCGCTGACGCCGTCTTCCCGGTCAATCAATTACGGGCCTACCAACCTCAAGCCGTTCGAGCGCCTCGTCCCGCCCGGCCAACTGCTCGGGATCGGCCCGGATGGGTCCAGGCCCAGCCGGGCCAGCAGGACCGTCACGCTATCCAGCGAGTAAAGCCCTCCATAGTTTTCTGTCCAGGTGGACTCTACAGCCTTGGCCACCGCCAAGAGCACCTCCCGACAAGGCACGTACACCGACGCTTCGGTGCCATGCATCACGGCCTCGAGCGCCTCCACGAGCAGGTCTTTGACCGTGATCCCTTCCTCCACTTGATGATTCGTCACTTCGATTCCTCCTTGATGTTCCGAACATTCCTCGTGCAGCCGACTTTCAGCCGCAAATCACTTTCGTAAAATTCGACGACACGATCGAACTCCGCCACCGAATAATACTTGCTCCTGCCATGCGTGACTCCCGGCTCAGGCAACGCACCTCGGACGACCCTCGAATAGATCGTGGGGTAAGGCTTGCCGAGGGCGTCTGCGAGATCCCGCACGGTGTACAAGATGTTGTCAATCGTTTTCTTCACCCTCTCACCCCCTCGCATATATCATAGTCAAATATATTGCATAATGCACGCAGAAAATCTGAAGAGGCTGCATATCTACAGTCGATCAGTCGTGATGCTCGGTGCGAGGTTCGATCGGCGGGAAGGAGAGGCGTGCTGGACCGGGAGCCGGATTGGTGGGAGTTGGATTGCGAGACGGGTGAGGTAAAGGCGGTGTTTGCGCCCTCGGAGCCGAAGCTGGATTGGTTAGTGCACGGTTTCTGATTTCGGGCCGAAAGTCGTGGTCAAGCGCTGCCTGCCACGTTTCTTGCTGTCCACGCCGTGGTCCATGACGAGAGAATAATTCTCGTCGGTCTTCTCCGAACCGTTCATAACTTGGAAGACCTCGTGGAC